>CAZBCO010000045.1:0-2600 GCA_964490295.1 uncultured Planctomycetota bacterium | reverse complement strand
GAGGCCGTCCCAGAGGATGCCGGAGTGGAAGAGGATGGGCTTGCCCGCCTCGGCGATGGCTCGGTAGACGGGCATCGCCCGCACGTCGCCCGGCGGGTGGGCGCTGCAAATCACCTTGAACCCGGCGACGCCGCGCTCCACCGCCAGAGCCACCTGCTCGGTCGCATCATCGGCCAGCGGGTCAATCCAGAACAGGGGAAACAGTGTTTCGTGGCCGTCGGTCCACGTCAAAAGATTGTCGAGGCGTTGCTCTGCGGACAGATCGGGGAACATTCTTGGCGAGAGCGAGAGGAGCGCCGCTCCGTCCACGCCCGCCTCGGCGAGCCGGGCGAGCAATTGTTCGGGTTGGGCTTCCTGGTTGCGAATGTGAACGTGACCATCCAGAATCAACGGAGGACCCTTTCAAGAATACGCCGGGCATTGCCGCCGAGAATCTGGCGTTGCTGGTCTTCGGTGAGGTCCGCTCCCAAGACCTTTCCGATCTGCTGGGTGATACTGAGGAACAAGCCGTCGGACCCGAAGACCACACGATCCACTCCAGCCCCATCGACCAGCCGTCGGGCCAGGCCACGCGGCCCGGCGCTGAAGGTGAGGTCAAGGAAGATATTGGGGAACTCGCCGGCGATTTTAATGTATTCATTCTCGTTTGCCGCACCGGCGTGGCCGAGAATCAGGCTGGCTTCGGGGAATTTCTCGGCGAGGCCGCGTATTTGTCGAAACATATTCGCCTCGCCCCAGGTGTGGAACAGGACGGGCATGCGGCGTTCGTTGGCGATGGCTAGTGCCGGTTCGTAGTTTGGCTCGTCGTAAGGGATGCCGTTGGCGTTGTGCAGCTTCAGGCCGGTGAAGCCTTCGGCGACGCGCCGCTCCATTTCGGCTTGCACCTCGCCGGCCGTGGTCGGCAGCAAGATCACGTAGCCCAGGATGCGGCCGGGGAAGGCTTGCATCGCATCCAGCACTTCGTCGTTGCCCCGGCTGGGTTGGCTGGACAGGCAGCGCACGTGGCTGAGCAGAATAGACTCGACGCCCATGCGGTCCATCGCGGCAACGAGCGAGCCGGGAGCGAGGTCGGGGATGCAGAAGTCGTGGCGTCCCAGGTGGCCGTGGAGGTCGATAAGGGTCTCACCGGTCAGCGGTTTGCCCTGGCGGGCGCGTTCAAGCAGCGTGTTCATCGGCGGATGCCCTCCATCAGGCGGAGCATGTTCTCGCAGCCGATTTTTCTTTTGTCGGCTTCAGAAATATCAGCGTACATCAACTGTGTGATCGCCATGCCCGCCTCACATTCGGGGAAACCGGTCCCGAAAAGGATGCGGTCGGCTCCCGCGTGCCGCACGAAGAGTTCAATGCCGCAATGAACCGAGAAGCGGTAGCCGATGGCGAGGTGGACGTTGGAGAACGCTTCTGCGAGGGGGATCAGGGCTCGCTGGTCGCGGTAGCCAAGGCCGGAGTAGATGAACGGCAGGTCGGGGTAACGCCCGGTGAGGTTGCCGATCTGTTCTGGCGAAAAATCACGCTGGAGCGTGTACACCGGCAGGTGGGCGGCTTCCAGGGCGCGGAACAACGCACCGCAGGCCCAGTCGCTCAACACCCAGGTGTCCGCTTGGGGGCGAACCCAGGCCGCTCCGGCACCGTGTGCCGCAGCCTCGGCCACTTGGTCGGCCTCCGACGGCAGATCATATGCCGAATTGGGTATCACGATCGGGCAGGGGATCAGCCCGTCGTGCGTGTCGCAGGCCTCGAAAAGCATCGCGTTGCTGTCGGGGACGTTGCGCTCCAGTTCATCCGGAACGATGCGTACCAGCGCTTGATTGATAGTGAGATGTTGCATTTCGCGCAATAGGTCGTCCAGTTCCAGCGTCGCCGAGGTGCCCTTGGGCAGCCCGCCGAACCCGGTCTGGACATCGAACAAGGGGATCATCAAAGGGACTCCTGAACGCAGGCCGGTAAATGGTCGCCTTGACAGACAGGGGGACCAACCCGTTTCCAGGATTATACAGGCGGTGGTTGAGAAATCCAGCCGCGTTTGAACTCGACGCGAAAATCCGGTCAGCCCGCGGCTTTCAGCACCGCCTCTTGCGAACCAGGAACACCACCCCCGCCAGCGCCAGAGTCAGGCTGCTCGGCTCCGGGATGAGATGCGTGGTGTAATAGGCCTGCACAATCTGCTCGGCCGGCTTGCTTTGGATCGGGTACCAGTTGGGATTGTTCTCGTTCTCCCAGGTGGGGTCGATTTCCCAGTTCCACGGGTAGATGCCCTGCAACCAGTCTCGCTGGCCCCAGAGTTCCTCGAACAGGGCCTGGTAGCAGTCCGCCTGTTCCTGTTCATCGACATCATTGGTTCCCTTGTCTGCTCCTTCATAGGGTTGTCCGTTGGTGCCGTCCCAGCTTCGATAGCCGACCTCGGTGAAGAGTACCGGCTTTTGGGCGGCGGGATCCAACCCGGCGAGCCAGCTCTCGATCATGTCCGCGCGCTCGGCCCAGCCGGCGCGGAGCTCGGCGATGGTCGGGTCGTTGTTCGGCGGGTCGGTCAGCGGGTAATAGGCGCTCAGGCCGATGTAGTCGAGCTCGTCCCACCAGGTGATGTCGCTCATCGTGGCGGA
>CAZBCO010000044.1:0-4131 GCA_964490295.1 uncultured Planctomycetota bacterium | reverse complement strand
TGTTCCTTCTTGACGGTATCAATCCGAACGTGCTCGTTGTTGTGGGTTCGGAAGGTGATCGGCTTGCCCTTTTCGCCGCTGCGAGACGGAGCCAGCGCGATGTGCCTGGAGGAGCTGCATCGGTAGGTGCCCGCTCGGAACACCAGCGAGTCCCCCGGCTGCAGCTTGGCGGCTGCGGCCACCGGGTTCTTCAACGGCTTCTCCAGCGTGCCGGGGTTCTTATCGTTTCCGTCCGTGGCCACGTAATAGTCCCGTGCCCATACCGAACCGCCAATCATCAAGACGGCCAGAACCGCCGTCAACGTCATCCGTGTGATGTGTGCCGTCTTCATCGTCACTCCTTTGCCAAAACGGGTTGGGTTTACCTTACGCCCGCTCACCGGGCGAACCTTGCGTTGCTTCGAGCAGCCTCCTTCTGCTCCTCTTGGGATATGGCCGGGTCTCTGCCTGAAGTCCTCCATACTCGCGGCCTGGTTCAAGCGCGCGCTTCGATGTTGACGCCTTGCCGGACCAGTTCTTTCTGCACCACTGCCAAATCCACGTCGCACATCGGCACGCCCTGATTCGCGGCGACGGCCGCGACCGTGCCCGCGCCCTGCCCCACACTCATCGTCACCGGCATGGTGCGAAGCATCTCGGCAGGCACGCATGACGCGCTGCGTCCACTGCCAATTATTATACCATCAATCGTGTTCGGAAGCACGCATTTCATGGGGATGTCGAATGTCTGGTCGGAGATATGCAACTTGCCACTGCCGATCAGCACGCCGCGCCCGATGCGGTCGGGATAGGACGGAGCGGTGTTATAGATCTCACGGGTGAGCGTAAAGTCCGTCTTGAGATACCGTGTGCGCCGCAACCCGGAGGCATTGGGTGTGGCGATGACGAAACTGTGTTCGCAGCCCGGCAGCGTGCGGCGGAGGAACTCCGCAACATAGTGGGCCTGCTTCCGCCCCCGGCGCAGCAGGTCCGACAGGGCTTGGCCTTCCGGCTCATCAAGGCCGAAGAAGCCCGTGTTGACGATCATCGTGCTGTTGTTGCGCATCGCGTGCAGTTGAAAGGCGTCCATGCCGCGGACGCCGTTCCATTCGAGCGTATATTCACCGCGCCGGATCGGCTCCTGAATCAGTTCCATCCGTCGCCCGCAGCCGTGATTGCAGAAGAGGATGCCGGTGTCGTCATAGAAGGCCAGAGCCTCTTCAACGGTCATGTTGATGTCCATCCCGGTGATATACTGGTCCGGATGGTCACGGAAGTAGTCGGCAAAGGCATCCACGTCCACATTGCCAAGCCGAAAGAGTGAGCTATGTTCGGTGGGGGCGATGTGCAGCGACACCCCCGATCGCGCCGCCACATCGGCATCGCCGGTGGCGTCCACGGTGCATCGGGCCAAGACCTCGAACAGGCCGGAGCGGTTCGCCGCTCGGACGCCGCAGACGGCGTTGTCGCGGACCAGAGCGTCCACAATCAGCGTGTCGAAGAGGATATCCACGCCTGCGTCTTCAAGCATCTCGTCCATGCAGAGCTTGCCGATTTCGACATCGAAGACCACATGGCCCCGGTGCCGATTCCAGTGCTTATGTACCGCGCCGTGCCGGACCATGCGCTCGATCAGTTCATGTGGGCATCCCCCGACGATAAGTTCGTGCCTGGTATTGTGAAAGTAGTTACAGATCGAAGTCTCCAGCGCGGCGGTGCTGATCCCGCCCGCGAACGGCTCCTTCTCAATGACCAGGGTTCGCGCCCCGGCCCGCGCCGCCGCCACCGCCGCACACACTCCAGCCAACCCGGCTCCGGCGACTAAAACATCATATTGCTCGCTCATCTTCTGCATTATCCTGTTACTCTTTCTCTGTTCTATTTAATGTGGAAGGTAAGCTCGTATTTGCTGGTATAAAAAGGCTTCCCGTCCTGCCCATAATCCAAGCGCTTGAGAACTTGCTGGAAGCCGGCCTTCTCGTACATCCGGCAGGCTTCGGGCACATGCGATGTGGTCACCTTAACTCTGCTCGCGCCGCGTGATTTCAGCTCGTGGATCAGGCGCTTGACGACTGCCACGCCGACGCCCATCCCGCGATACACAGGCCGAACCGCGCAGTTGAGAATCTTGCCCACGGTCGGCTCGTCCTCGAACCCAAGGGTGCCGAACCCGGCCACCGCATCGCCGACCATGGCCACCATCACGCGGTCCGGATTCTGGGTGCAGTACTCGCGGAAGTCCTTGATGCTCTGCCAATCGCTCAGTTCTTCGGGCGTCATCGTGCGGCGAGCGGTCATCTCGCCGTAGCGGCTGTTGAGGAACGCTTCGCGGTCGGCCTCGCAAACCTGATCGACCTCGCCCGGCCTCATCGCTCGCAATTCAAACGAGGTGTGCTCCACCCGTCCGGCTAGGAACAGGTCGAACAGCTCGCGGTCCACTTCGTAGCCCTTGTAGGACTCGATTTTCGCACCGGGCCGGCCGTGGTTGATGATGCCGAACGCGCCGGTGAAGTTCCACAGTGCATAGCCCCAATGATATTCCTTGAACAGGCGGAGCAGGTCGCCGAGCCAAGCCAGGGCGACGGCGTTGGGGGTCTTGTTGAAGCATCCGAACTCGCCGATATGCACCTCGACGCCCGTGACGGCCACCTCGCGCCAGGGGCGATAGACTTCGCGCAGGCCGTCGAAATCCCACCCTCCTTCCGGCCGAAAATGGCGGTCGCTGCCGACAGAAGCGGCTCCCGGCCAGACCGGTTCGGGATATTGCTCGTCGGGTACGCCGGCCCAAGGGGCCTGATAGTGCGAGATGGACATCGGGGTGTAGCCCCGCCCGCTGTGGATGACGCCCAGGTCGGCCAGCTCCGGTATCGCCAGCTTGCCGCAGCCCACGCCGTCGATCACAATCGGGCGTTCGGGGTCGATCTCGCGGATGGCGGCGACGACGCGGCGCATCACGGCCGCGTGGACCTCGCGGGTCATCTTGCCCGGCCAAGGGGGTTCGTTCAGCAAGTCGAAGCTGAGACACTCGCCAGGTACGCCCTGATACCGCCGGGCGAACGTCTGCCAGAGAAAGACAAAAGCGTCTTGTGCCTCGGCATCAACCCACAGGTTATGACGCTCCAGTTCCTGCCGGGCGACGCAATAGCCCGGTGCGCGATGCAGGTTCAGGCTCATGTGGATGTTTCGTGCTCGGCAGGCGGCCAGATAGCGGTCAAGATGCTGGAAGCAGGATTCGTCCGGGTGGGTGTAGTCGTAGTCCTTCGTCCAGAAGAGATAGTCGGACGGAATCCGCACGAAGTCCAGCCCGTGGGCGGCCAGGAAGTCCAGGGCCTTCTCGTCGGCGGGTTGGATTGCTCCCTGCTGCTTTGAGAACATCCACAGGAAATTGAAACCGTATCGCGGCATTATTCAACTCCTACTAAAGGGACACAAGGCTGCAAGCAGGTTATCCGTAACAATATGCGAATGCAAGGGGAGGTTCGGACGCTGGGTAAACAAAAGGCTACTCGCGGAAATCAAGGACTTCGCGTTGGGTTCCGTCGCTGCTGATGACCTCGACCACGCCGCTGTCCCACTCGGATTGCAGATAGGGGCAGTCGTAAGTTCGGTAGTCCAAGTTGACGTCGCGGCCGTTCAACCTGCGGGTCCCGTGTGTATCAAGGTGCAATTCGCCGTAACGCTTCGAGGCATAGGTCAGCCGCATGGTGTCGCGGTCGAAGGCCCGGCGGTTGGCAGTGATTTCCGCTCGGAAGGCGTCGAACCCGCCGTAGTCGGCGAGCAGGCCGACCTCGCAGACCGCGCCGTTGCGACGCCCTGGACTGATCAACTCGCAGGCCGTCCATTCCTGCCGCGCTGCCCACAGCCCCCATCGTTCGTTCTGCTTCCAGTCGTTGTGCTCCCCCCACTCCATATGCTCGGCCCAGCGGACGCCTCCGAGCATCGTGAGCGCGGCGCAGGCTTCCCCGGAGCGCACAAAGACCCAGCCGGCGTCCTCGGCAACCTCGTCGAACTCCACCTTGGGCAGATAGGCGTGGATGAAGTCATATGGCTGTTCTTCGGGGATGTCGTACAGGGCCAGCAGCGCCCCGCGATGCTGGAAGAAGTGGCCGCAACCGCAGCGCAGGTCGCCGGTCCAGTAGCCGTGCTCATTGC
>CAZBCO010000043.1:0-7053 GCA_964490295.1 uncultured Planctomycetota bacterium | reverse complement strand
AACACGCTGACCAATCGTAAAGAAGCCTTCGTCCCCGTCGAGCCGGGCAGGGTGACGATGTACAACTGCGGGCCGACGGTTTATATGTATGCCCACATCGGCAACTTCCGATCGTTCATGCTGGCCGACCTGCTCCGCCGCTACCTTGAGTTCAAGGGCCTTGAGGTCGAGCAGATTATGAATATCACCGACGTCGGCCACCTCACCAGCGATGCCGACGAGGGCGAGGACAAGCTGGAAAAAGCGGCCCGCACCGAACAGAAAGACCCCTGGCAGATTGCGAAGTTCTACACCGAGGCCTTCTTCGAGGACGCGGACGCCCTGAACCTCAAACGGGCATCGGTCTATCCCCGCGCCACCGAGCACGTCGCCGAGATGATCGAAACCGTCAAGACGCTGATCGACCGGGGCCACGCCTACGTGGTCAACGGCTGCGTCTATTTTGACATCACCACCTTCCCCGACTACGGCAAGCTCTCCGGCAACACGCTCGACCAGCTCAACGCGGGCGCGCGGCTGGACATCAACCCCGACAAGCGCCACCCGCACGACTTCTCGCTGTGGGTCACCGACCCCAAGCACCTGATGAAATGGGACAGCCCCTGGGGCGTCGGCTACCCCGGCTGGCACCTCGAATGCTCCACCATGTCGCAAAAGTACCTCGGCCAGACCATCGACATCCACACCGGTGGCGAGGACAACATCTTCCCGCATCACGAGTGCGAGATCGCCCAGTCCGAAGGCTCGACCGGGCAGCCGTTCGTCCGCTACTGGCTCCACGCCCGGTTCCTCCAGGTGGACGGAGCCAAGATGTCCAAGTCCAAGGGCAACTTCTACACGCTGAAAGACCTGCTGGCCAAGGGCCTCGACCCGCCGGCCATCCGTTACACGCTGCTTTCGGCGCACTATCGCCAGCAGCTCAACTTCACGTTCGACGCGGTTGACGCCTCGGCGGGCGCGATCAAGCGGCTCAAGGAGTTTCTCGCCAATATGGATGCGGCCACGGGCGACGGCGAGTCCGCCGAGGTCGCGGCACTCTGCGGCCGAGTGCTGACCGCGTTTGAGAGCGAGCTGGACGACGACCTCAACATCGCCGGGGCGTTGGCCCAGGTCTTCGAATTCGTCCGCGAGGTCAACAAGCTCGACGTGAGCCGGGCCGACGGGGCGCGGGCTGCGGCGGTCATCCGCCGGATTGACACCGTGCTGGGCGTCCTGCCCGAAGCCGGCGCGGGCGAAGCGGCCTTGGACGCCGAGATCGACGCCCTCATCGCCGAACGCCAGGCCGCGCGCAAGAACAAAGACTTCGCCCGCGCCGACGCCATCCGCGACCAGCTCGCCGCCCAGGGCATCACCCTCAAAGACCCCCCCGACGGTGTGCGGTGGGAGCGGACGTAATGGGGGCGAACTCGGGCATGCAATTTAAAAAGAACGGTTGAATTTATCGGCGTCGGTGGAAATAGAATAATAGGGGCAAAAAGAAAACGATGTGTCGCCCCGCTGGGGCTTTGATCGTGAAACGGCATCGGGTTCCCGGCCCTCACGGGCCGGGCTACAATGGGTCGGCCCTTCGGGCCTTTGGAGAACAGAGCCGCGAAGCGGCGGTCCATATTAGCCCAAGGCGTCAGCCTTGGGTCATCGGCGGCGACAGACCGCACGAGCCCCATCGGTGCGGCACATCGGAGGAGGCAACGGCGATGGTCTCAGCGTTACATATTCGATTAACCCCAGAGATGTTACAACGGCGAAATTTCTCTGGTAATATAGTCTGTGTGAAGCCGCGAAGCGGCGATACATATTAGCCCAGGGCGTCAGCCCTGGGTCATCAATGGTGATAGGCCGTTCGAGCCCCAGCGGGGCGGCACATCGGAGGGAAACCCGATTATGTCTCATACGTTCACCAAACTTCTTTACCATTGCGTGTTCAGCACCAAAGGGCGCTGCTCCCTGATTGGCGATCCCGTCTCCGACCGGCTCAACGCCTACCTCGCGGGCGTTGCATCGAACAACGACATACTCTTGATCCGGGCGGGCGGGGTGCGCGACCATCGGCATCTGTTGCTGCAGATGCCGCCCACGATGACCGTTGCGGACGCCGTCGGCAAACTCAAGGCCAACAGCTCGCGATGGGTGAAGCAGACGTTTCCGCGTCTGCAGGATTTCGCGTGGCAGGGCGGATACGCGGCATTCAGCGTCAGCCCTTCGAATATCGATGCGGTGGCGGAATACATTGACGGGCAGGAGAAGCACCACGCCCGGAGAACGTTCGATCAGGAATTATTGGCCCTTTTGGATCGGCACGGGATCCCGTATGATCCGCAATACCTGCGGGGTTGATGTGCCGCCCCGCTGGGGCTTTGATCGTGAAACGGCATCGGGTTCCCGGCCCTCACGGGCCGGGCTAAAATGGGTCGGCCCTCCGGGCCTTTGGATGCCGGGAACGCCATAAGGGGCAGGGGGAAGGCGTCAGCCGAAGGGTGTTTGTGTGGTGCCTTGCTGTACGGAGAGTTGGGCAGATCGGGTTCTTGCGCGAGACGTCGGCGTGAAGCGGCGAAGTGGTGAACCATATTGGCCTGATGGCGTAAGTTGCCGGGTGTTTGTATAAGGCCTTGTTGTACGGGGTGGTGGATCGTTTGGGCTCTTGCGCGGGATGGCCCCGGAGACGACGATAACCGCGACATATCCGCCCCCGGCCTGTTCCGCCTCCAAAGCCGCGAAGCGGCGGTCCATATTAGCCCAAGGCGTCAGCCTTGGGTCATCGGCCCCAGAGATGCTACAACGGCGAAATTTCTCTGGTAATATAGTCTGTGTGAAGCCGCGAAGCGGCGATACATATTAGCCCAGGGCGTCAGCCCTGGGTCATCAAGGCCGACAGGCCGCACAAGCCCCGTCGGGGCGGCACAGGCTTAGCTCAGTCATCCGCGTGGTTATCAACATGCCGCTCGAAGGCCTCGTAGAACGCGGGGATGGCTTGACGAGCGGCGTCGACCTCGGCCAGATCGAGGTCCACCGTCGTTTCATCGAGCTTGTCGCCCGCTTCCCAAAGAATCTCTCCGGTGGGGCCGACCACCATTGAATGCCCGCCGACCGGGCCGTCCGGCCCCGACCCGCACCCGTTGCAGCCGACCACGAACAACTGGTTCTCGATGGCTCTGGCCTGCAACAGCACCCGCCAGACTTCAATCCGTTCCCCCGGCCATTGGGCGGGCACGGCCAGCACGACGGCCCCGGAGAATGCCAGCGCGCGGGCTATCACCGGGAACCGCAGGTCGTAGCAGATCAGGCTGCCCCAGACGTGGCCTTCGAGGTCGAACCGGCCGGCCTCCTCGCCGGGCCGCACGTGCTGGTCTTCGCCCATCGGCGTGAACAGGTTCATCTTGTCGTAGGATGCCACCTCTTCACCGGAGCGGTTGAACACGAACGAGCGGTTATAGAAGTGCCCGCCCTCGCGGGTGAGGATGGACCCGCCGATCAGATTCGCGCCCAGCTCGGCGGCCAGCTCCTGCATCAGGGCATAGGCCGGCCCGTTGCGGCTCTCCTCCACTTGGGAGAATTCGCCGGGCAGGAAGCCGAGGTTCCAGGTTTCGGGCAAGACGACGACGTCGGGCGAATCGGTGGCGGCTCCCTGCACCGCAGCGCGGACCGCCTCCAGATTGGCATTGAGGTCGCCGAGGGCCGTCGCGGTTTGAACGATGCACACTTTCACGGCCGAGGCTCCTGTCGGGGAAGTCATCGCACCACGTAACGATGCGCCAGTGTGACCACGAAGACGGCCATCAGAAACGCCCCGCTGACCGCTTCGAGCGTGGCGATCAGGCGCCAGATGCCGGGCTTGGGGCGGAAGTCGCCGTAGCCCACGGTGGTGAACGTGACCAGGCTGAAATAGACGCCCTGGCTGAGGGTTGTCGGGGCGTGGGCTTCGGGGTCGCTTCGGTCCATCGCCACCCGTTCGATGCCGCTGCCGGCCGCAAAAATCGCGCCGCAGAAAAGAATCACCAGCATTGAGCAGATCACCGTGCGCACCGGGCGCTCGAAATGGCCGCAGACCGCCTCGACCGTCACCAGCACCAGCCAGCGCAGCCGGGTGCGCCAGTCGCGGCACTGCTTGCCCAGGTCCCGGCGGAATTGCTGCTTCTCCCAGAAGGCCACCTCGCCCGCTTCGTCGGGGCGGTGCGACTCGCTGAACATGCGCTTGACGCTGCGGAAGCCGGAGACGGTGGGCTTGATCTCGCGGCAGTCTTCGGGCGTCAGTCCGCGCGTCCCGCGCATGTCCGCCCAGTCCAGGCAGGTCCCGGTCAGGTTGCTCTTCCACAGCCCGGCGTAGCGCAGGTTGGCGTTGTAGAAGTTCGCCTCGCGCAGGTCGGCCTCGTAGAGCCGGGCGCGCGACAGATTGGCCTCGTTGCAGGTCGCCCCGCGCAGGTCGGCCCGGTTCAGCCGGGCTCCGGGAAGCTCGGCGCCGGAAAGGCGCACGCCGTGCAACGATTGGCCCTCGGCGACCTTGGCTTCGAGGTGTTCCTTCAGCGAGGCCGCCCCGGTCGCCCGCGCCTGCTCCTCGCGCTGCTCCGGCGTGAGGTTCAGGTCGTGGAGGAAGCAGAGGCCGGACTCGCCGGAGCCGGACTCGGTGCAGCAGTGCTCGCCGCAGGTCGGGCAGGTGTAGGTGCAGGTTGTGGGTGTGGCCTCATCGCTCATCGCATCGTCCGCCGTCTTCAAGGATCAACATCGTCCCCCACATTTTACCTTGTGCCGGCCTTTCTTGGAACAGCGCATTCGGGCAAAGCCCGGGTTGGCCTACTCCGCCAGCCCGGTCTGCCGGAAGCGGTCCGCCAGCTCGCGGAGAGCGTCGTCGGTCAGCGGCGCGGCGAATCGCCCGTAGGCGACGGCGTGGAACCGCGCCCGGCTCAGTGCCGCCCGCGCGGCTTGCATGTCGCCGCTGAGCGCCAGAGCCGCGGCCTCGTACAGCGGTCCGTCGGCGTAGTCCGGTGCCGCCCGGTGGAGTGCCCGCACCGCCGCCAGGGCCAAGTCGAGCCGGCCCGAACGAAAGGCCGAGCGGGTCAGCGTGTACCGCGCGGGCACCGCGACGGGGTCCGTCATGACCGCGCGTCGGGCGTGCTCCGTCGCCGCATCCCAGTCGCCGCGGCGCTGCGCGTTGTGGGCCTCGCGCAACTTCACCCGCGCGGCGTAAGGCCGCTGTATCTGGCTGCTCCAGATCGCCCCGGCGGCCACGACCGCCGCCGCCAGCCCCGCCACCGCGCACCACCCCGGCCACGGGCCGGCGGAGGGCGTTTCCTCCGCCTCCGTCCATCGGCCCACCGCCAGCCCCATCAGCATCCACCACACCATCAGGCAGGTCGGATAGCGGGTATCGACATTGAATGCGGCATGCACCAGCATGGTGACCACCGCTGCCGTGGCCGCCGCCAACAGCGGTCGGGCCGATGCTCCGTGTCGTGCCAGCCGCGCCAGCGAACCCTTCAACACCAGCCCGATCACCAGCGCGAACGCCACGCCGCCCGCCACCCCGGTCTCTGCCAGCACATCGAGGTATTCGTTGTGAGCGTGCAGCGTGATGGAGCCGACGCGGTGCCGGGCGTAGTCGCGCGGGCGGTGGCGGGCAAACTCGCGCTCGAACGAGCCGGGGCCGTGCCCCAGCACCGGCCGCTCCGCGGTCATCGCCAGCGCCGCACGCCAGATGGTGGTTCGCGTCGAAACATGCCCCGCGACCTCGCCCATCCGGTCGCGCACCATCGGCCAGCCCCACACGCCCAAGGTCAGCACCAGCGTGGCCAGCACCGTCAGCACCGTCGGCGAGCGCAACGCCGCACGCACTCGGCGACCCTCCACCTGGGTCAGCAACATCACACCGCCGACCGTGAAGGCGAACCACGCGCTGCGCGTTCCGCTGAACACCATACACAGCACCATCGGCAGGGCTGCCAGCCCCGCGCTCCAGCGCGCCCGGGCCGTCCGCCCGAACAGGGCCACGCCCAGGGCCAGCACCGCGCAGGTCGCCATGTAGCCCCCCAGCGCCGTCTCCAACCCCAGCGTGCCCAACACCCGTTGGCCCGGCCCCAGCGTAAAGCTCCGCCCCGATTTTGACCAAGTCACGACCATCGGGTCCAGGCCCGCCGCCTGAAGGCAACCCACCAGCCCCACCAGGCAAGCCGAGGCCAGCAGCACCGCGCCCAGTGCCCCGGCCCACGTCCGCCGCCGCGCCGCCGTGGCCGTCGCCAGAAACAACAGCGCCGCGGCCGCATGCCACCAGGTCCGTCGCAGCCCGGCCTCCGGGTACGCCGAGAGCGCCGCCGCCAGCGCCGCGACGCCCAGGTACAGCCCCAGCGCCCGAACCACCGGTTTTGTCTGGGTGGTCATCCGCCCCCCCGCCACACGCCACGTCGCCAGCATCAGCCCGGCCGCCAACGCACAGAACCCCAGCACCGGCCACTTCAGGTCCAGAGCATACGGCGTGCGATGCGACCACACCAGCGGCACCGCGAACCCCGCCAGCCCCGCCGCCACCCCAACCGCGGCCTCCGCCCATCGCCGGGGCGAGGAGCCGCCGGAATCCAGGGGACTCTCGGCCAAGCTGTTGTGATGGAAGGAGACGGAAGCCGAGCGGCCTGACATAAGATGCTATCCGTTAGGAGCCTATCACCCAATCACCTTGGTGCGAGGAGGGGGAGTCGAACCCCCACGCCCGAAGGCACAGGATCCTAAATCCTGCATGTCTGCCGATTCCATCATCCTCGCGCGCGGCGGCGGCAGCCCTGGAGCTTGCAGCGGCCACGCGGGAGCGGCCTCCGCATCGCCTCCTGTGCCTCCGTCGCCCCCGGCCCGCCGGCCGTTCGTTCGCTTATGAGCATACCGTGCGGCGGGGCTAAAGTCAAAACGCAAACCGCCGATTCAGGGTCATTCAATTCTCTCAAGTTTTGGCATGATTATGCCGATATGGTTTGTGGGGGGGAGTCGGATGCGGAGGAAAGCCGATGGATCAGAAGCCGTTCGGGACGACGTTGTGGGATCAGTTGGGGTTGATACCGGATCACCGCGAAGCGTCCG
>CAZBCO010000042.1:0-13880 GCA_964490295.1 uncultured Planctomycetota bacterium | reverse complement strand
CGATCTCGACCGGGTCACGGTGCCGGTGTTCGATGTGGTTTCCGGGCCTCGTCAGTTACGGCGTATCAGCCTGCGTCGTGACGATCCGAATTGGGATTTCCAAGACCCCCGCGTGGTGGTGCCGGTCAAGGGTGGCCACGGAATGCACCATTTTCTCACTAACGTCAGCCATTTTCGGCCCGCGTGGTCGACCGACGGGCGGCATTTCGAGGTCGCCGGCCCCGACGAGGGCATCTGGCCGCAACTGGAAGTCGAGTGCTTCAGCATCGAGGACCCGCGTATCACGCGCGTGGAAGATCGCTACGTCATCGCCTACACCGCGGTCAGCCCCACGGGCGTCTGCCCAGCGTTGATGACTACCCCCGATTTCAAGACCTTCCAGCGGCTTGGTGTGGTGTTGCCGCTGGAAAACAAGGACGTCTGTCTGTTTCCGGAGCGCGTTGACGGCAACTACGTGATGCTGCACCGCCCGGCCAGCCCCTGGTGTCATCCGGGGATATGGATTGCGTACAGTCAGGACTTGATCCATTGGGGGCAGCACGCCCATCTGGCGGGGCCTCGCGACGGGATGTGGGATGAAGTGCGTATCGGGGCAGGCCCGCCACCCATCCGCACCCCACAGGGCTGGCTGGTGATCTACCACGGCGTCGGCGACCGGGGCTATTGCACCGGGGCGATGCTGCTGGACGCCGAGCACCCCGGCACGGTCATCGCCCGCTCCGAGGAACCGCTGATGGTGCCGGAAACCGACTATGAGCGCGGCGGGTTCTTCAACGATGTGGTCTTCTGCACCGGCCTGGTGGAGCGGCCCGGCGGGGAATTGTGGCTCTATTACGGCGGGGCGGACCGCGTGACCGCCGGCTGTTCCTGTACGGTGGACGAGATTTTGAGTTCGCTGACTTGAACGCGGTTCGCTTACGCGGGGCGATAGCGCTCGATCATGGTCCGGGCGGTAACCAGGCCGTCGAGGGCACTGCTGATGATCCCCCCGGCATAGCCGGATCCTTCTCCCGCCGGGTAAAGGCCGGGATGCGTAACCGACTCGCGTGTGGCCTCGTCGCGCACCATTCGCAGCGGTGAGGTCACGCGTGTCTCCGGGCCTAAGACCGTGCCCAGATGGCTCTCGAAGCCCTTAATGGACCGTCCGAAGCCGATCGCCAGAGCACGGACGATGGATTGATAGACGGGCTTGGGAAGAATGCGGCTGAAGCGGGCCGGAACCACGCCCAGCGGGTAGCTGGTCTGTTCCGGGGCCTTGCCGGCTCGGTCGGCCACGAAATCATCGGCCCGTTGTGCCGGGGCGCACAGCGAACCCGTGGCTTGAAATGCGAGCCGTTCGATCTCTTCCTGAAAATTGAGGCCGGCGAAACGTCCGGAGCCAAAGTCCTGCGGGCCGACGGGCACCACCAGGGCCGCGTTGGCGAAGCCCCCGTCGCGGGCAAAGTCGCTCATCCCATTGGTGCAGACCTCGCCGTCACGGTTCATCGAGGGCACCACCGTACCGCCGGGGCACATGCAGAAGCTATGGACGCTTCGCCAGCCACTGTGTGCCCGATGCTGGAGCCGGTACTCCGCCGGGGGCAGGGCAGGGTGCTTGGAGCAGGTGCCGTACTGGGAGCGGTTGATCAACTCCTGGGGATGTTCGACACGCACGCCGATTTGGAACGGTCGAGGCTCCATTGCAACGCCTTGGTCGGCCAGTGTGCGGAAGGTATCGCGGGCGCTGTGCCCGATGGCGAGCAAGACCGCCCCGGTATCCAGACTTTCCTCACCGCATCGCACCTGATTGATTCGCCCGTCACAGACGTGCAGCGCCGTGAGCCGCGTCCCGAAGCGGAATTCGCCGCCCGCCGCCACAATCCGTTCTGCAAGCCGTGTGGTGACTGCCCGGAGCTTGTCGGTTCCGATATGGGGGTGTGCGTCCACCAGAATCGATTCGGGGGCACCGCATGCGACCAGCGTGTTGAGCACCCATTGGGCCAGCGGGTTGTTGGTGTGCCAGGTGAGCTTACCGTCGGACCAGGTGCCCGCCCCACCGAGGCCGAAGAGGATATTGGATTCAGGGTTCAGCTCGCCGCGCTCGAACAGGGCAGCGATGTCCTGTGTTCGTTGGGTCACCGGTTGCCCGCGTTCAAGGATCAGCGGACGGAAGCCCGCCTCGGCGAGCAGGAGCGCCCCGAACAGCCCGGCAGGACCGGACCCGACAACCACCGGACGGCCCGGCAGCGGATCGGAGCCTGCCTGGAGGGTTAATTCCGGTTCGATGGCATCGGCCACCAGCGTGGCGGCGACGCGCTCGGCCACTTCGCCTTCGTCGAGGCCCGGCGAAAGCCGCACATCCACGGTGTAAACGAACAGCGGGCGGCGTTTACGGGCATCGACCGCGCGGCGCACCGGGTGAATGTCGGCGATGTGCGAGGCGGGGATGCCGAGACGTTCGGCGGCAAGGGCCGGTAGAGCCTTTTCGGCTTGGTCGATATCGGCGCGGAGGTTATGCAGTCGTATGGGCATGAGAGAGGCACGGCGTCAAATCAGAGTTCGGTACGCCGTGCGAATCCTTTCCGGGATGACGTCGGGCGGGTCGAGCCGCCGACAAAGGAAAATTGAAACGAGAACATTGGCGAACCGATGGTGCATCGCACCTTCTTGTGGTGAGGCGTCGCCGGGCTTAATCCAGACGTTGAACCACCACAGTGGCATTGTGTCCGCCAAACCCGAAGGCGTTGGACAGAGCCACCTTCACGTCGAGATCGCGGGCTTGGTTGGGCACGCAGTCAACGTCGCAATTCGGGTCGGGCGTGAATTGGTTGATGGTGGGGTGGACTTTCCCCTGCGCGATGGACTTGCTGCACGCGACAACCGACAAGGCCCCGGAGGCACCGAGCAAGTGGCCCACCATGCTCTTCAGGCCGCTGACCGGCGGCTGCCGGTCGCGCTCGCCGAAGAACGCACGAATGGCCGCGCACTCCATCGCATCTCCAAAGGGCGTCCCCGGCGAATGGGTGTTAATATACGACACATCCTCTTTGGCCAACCCGGCATCCTCCAGGGCGAGGGCCATGGTCCGGGCAGCGCCCGAACCTTCCGGGTCGGGTGCCGTGATATGGTAGGCGTCGCAGGTTCCCGCATACCCGGTCAGCTCGGCGTAAATGGTTGCACCGCGTGCCTTGGCGTGTTCCAGTTCTTCCAGCACCAGCGATCCTGCCCCTTCGCCGACCACAAAACCGTCACGGTCCTTGTCGAACGGGCGGCAGGCGGTTGCCGGGTCGTCGTTACGGGTGGACAGGGCCTTCATGTTGGCAAACCCGGCGACGCCGACCGGGACCAAGGCGGCCTCGCTGCCGCCGGTGATGGCGATGTCCGCAGCACCCCGGCGGATGGCCAGCATGGCTTCGCCGATGGCGTGCGTGGCAGAGGCACAGGCGGTGGTGATGTCAAAGTTCGGCCCGCGCGCCCCGAAGCGAATGGCCACGTTGCCCGCCGCCGCATTGGCCATCAACTTGGGGATCAAAAACGGCGAGACCCGCCCCGGGCCGCCGCGGATCAGGCGGTCGACCTGCTGTTCCATCTCGGCAATGCCGCCGACGCCCGTCCCGATGATTACCGCCACCCGATACGGATCGACCGTGCTGAGGTCGAGGCCGGAGTCGTTCACAGCCTCCTGGCTGGCGGCAACGGAGAATTGCGTGAAGCGGTCCAGCCGGCGGGCTTCCTTGACTTCCATCCAATGGGCAGGGTCAAAGTCGCGGATTTCACCACCAATGGTCACCGTCTGGCCGACGGTGTCCCAGTTGGAGATGGTGGACACTCCGCTGACGCCCGCGAGGGCGTTGGCCCAGAACGTGGATACATTGAGGCCGATGGGCGAGATGACGCCCAGGCCGGTGATTGCAACACGGCGCCGGTTGCTCATGAGCTTACGAGTGCTCCTCGATATACTTGATGGCGTCGCCGATGGTCTCGATCTTCTCGGCGTCCTCATCGGGGATATTCAGGTCGAACTGCTCTTCGAACTCCATCACCAGCTCCACCACGTCCAACGAGTCCGCACCGAGGTCGGTGGTGAACGACGTGGCTTCGGTGATATCGTCCTTCTTCACGCCCATACGCTCGGCAACTATGTCGAAAACCTTATCGGAAACTGACACCGCGTATCCTCCTACGTACCTATCTTGAAAAGGCAGGCTTCCGGTGGAAGCCCGATAACGAACACTTCAAAACGCTCTCAAATCAATCAATTCAAAGGTTATTTCGGTTGTCTCACCTGATACCCGACATCACCTCCTTCTGTAAAAATAACCACGTTTCATCAGACCGGCTAATTATAGAAATGGTGTTAGTACCTGTCAAACCTCTTTTCCCGGCATCTTGCCCTCAAAATAACATTCTGGCCCGGTGCCGAACCGCTGGGCTGCGCCTGAAACCGTCGGTTGATGGCCCGGAAGCCCGCTTTATTCAGTCGGAGCAGGCTCCGGATATGCTCTCCGGGAAGGGAATCGGCGGAAATATTGGCCGAAATTTCCGGCGCCCGGCTTGCTGAGGTTGTGGGCGCGGGCCGTGGCGTGTAGAATAGAATAAAACCTTCAGGAGCGTGCTACCCGATGACCGTCAAGATACTGGATGGATTGACCGAAAGCCAAGTGGAAGCCGTCACTTACGGAAGCGGTCCGTTGTTGGTGGTGGCCGGAGCGGGCAGCGGCAAGACCCGCGTGATCACACGCCGCGTTGCCTGGCTCGCCGCTCAGGGGGTGCCGGCCTACCGGATTCTGGCCATTACTTTTACGAACAAGGCTGCCGAGGAGATGAAAGGGCGTGTCGCCCAAATCTCCGGGGCGCGCGGAGCGTGGGTTTCCACGTTCCATTCGATGTGTGCCCGGATGCTCAGACAGTTTTCCAGCCTGCTCGGTTTTACCAATCCCTTCACTATTTACGACCGCAAAGATTCGTTGGAATGTGTCAAGGCCGCTCTTCAAGAACAGGGGATAGACAGCAAACGGTTCACGCCAAACTCCTGCATGGCCGCCATCAGCAATGCGAAGAGCATGATGTGGACGCCCGATGATCTGGCCGCCAACGTTCGGACCGAAGAGGAGCATGTCAACGCCCGCATTTATGCTGCCTATCACCGCCTCTGCCGGGCGAACCAGGCCCTCGACTTCGATGACCTGCTGATGTGTACCGCCCAGTTCTTAGAGAACCAAGACGACTTCCGCAACTACTGGCAAAACCACTTCGACTATGTGCTCATCGACGAGTATCAAGATACAAACCGGCCGCAGTACGTCATCGCCAGGCAGATTTCGGATGGCCATCGCAACCTCTGTGCTACCGGCGATCCGGACCAGTCTATCTACGGCTGGCGCGGGGCCGATATCAGCAACATCCTCGACTTTCAGAAGGACTATCCCGACGCCACGCTGGTCAAGCTCGAAGAAAACTTCCGCTCGACGAAGATGATCCTCAAGGCGGCGGGCGGCCTGATCAAGAACAACCAGGAGCGCATTGAGCGGGGGCTTTGGACGCATAACGCCGAAGGCGCCCCGGTGCAGGTGGTTCACTCCAGAAGCGATATCGACGAGGCTGATGCCGTGGCCGACGGCATCGCGGAGAGCCGTCGCCGGGGCTTCGACTACGGCGACATGGCGGTGTTCTACCGCACCCACGCCCAATCCCGCGTGGTCGAAAGCGCCCTGCGGGACGCGGGCATCCCTTACGCCATTCTCGATGCCGTGGAGTTTTATAACCGCAAAGAGATCAAGGACGTGGTCGCCTACTTGAAGGCGATGGTCAACCCGTGCGACGCCGTGAGCCTGATGCGGGTGATCAACGAGCCGAAGCGGAGCATCGGAAATGCGACCATCGACCGGCTGGAAGCCTTTGCCCGTCAAGAGGGTTTGACCTTCGATCAGGCCATTGCCTCGGTGGAGAAGGTGCCCACGCTGGGCAGCCGCGCCAGGGCCGCCGTGCAGGGCTTCGGGACGCTGTTCAACCGGTTGTGCCAACTGGATCGTAAGTCCGTTGCCGACGTGGTGCGGGCTGTGCTGGCGGAAACAGGTTACCTCCGCGTCCTTCGGGCTTCCGTGGCCACGGAGGACAAGGCGCGGGCCGAGAACGTCGAGGAGCTGGTCAACGCGGCGGCAGAGTTCGACCTCGATTACCCCGATGCGGGGCTGGAGGCTTTTCTGGAGCGCGTCACGCTGGTCTCGGACAGCGACACGATGACCGGTGAGGGCGGCAAGGTGATGTTGATGACGCTGCATTCCGCCAAGGGGCTGGAGTTCCCCGTGGTGTTTATGGTGGGCGTTCAGGAGGGCCTGCTGCCGCACATGAACTCGCAAGGGTCCAAAACGCGCGTTGAGGAAGAGCGTCGTCTGTGCTACGTGGGGATGACGCGGGCCAAGCAGTGGCTCTACCTGCATTGGGCCTCCGAGCGCTGTATCTACGGTCAGTTTAATTCGGCGACTATTTCGCGCTTCATCAGTGAGATTCCCGCCTCCGCGCTCAACGAAAGCCGCGACGCCTCGGCCACATCCTTTGAGCGGTTCGAGGGGGCCGCGTGGCCTTCGCCCGCATCCAAGCACCGCCCCGCACCCAAACGCGTTGAAATCGGCGAAAATCGGGTCATTGAATACGACGACGATGTGGTAGAATGCGAAGAGACGATCCCGCTTCGCCCTGGAGACCGCGTGCAGCACGCCTCCTTCGGGTGCGGGCGGGTGCTCGAAATCACCGGCAGCGGCGACCACACCACCGCGGTGGTTAACTTCAACGGTCGTCGGCGACATCTGATGCTGCAATTTGCCAAGTTGGTCCGGCTCGGTTAAGGCTGTCCTATGGAAGCCCGTAACGCGGTTCGATGTACCATGATCGGGGTGATTCTCTTCGCATGCACCGCGGCGATGGGGCAAACGGTCAATCTCGCCGGTGAAACCTATCTTCCCCTGCGGCTTTCACGCACCTCCCAATACGATGCGACGGTACGATACAAGCCCTTGGAGCGGGCAGAACGAGCTTTTTCGGCACTTTTCGCCTACACCGCAGAGGGATACTACCGGGTGACTGTTGCCGCGGACCAGGTTCGCTTGGAACGTGTGGATGTCAAGACGCCCGGCAAGGCGGTGATGCTGGCTCGCGGCACGAGGCCGAAGGGGGCTTCGCCGGTGCGGGAGCTGACTTTCCGGAGGATGGCCGACAAACTGGTCGTGCTGGTGAACGGGCGGGTGTTATGTTCTGCTCTGGACGCGACCTATGCCGGGGGGCACGTGCTGGTTCAAGTCGGGCCGGGGCAACCCGAAGCGGCCTCTGCCTCAGCTATTCCGCGCGAGCCGATTCTGTTCTCCGATGATTTTATGGTTACCGGGGAGGAGGCCCAAAGCGACCGCGGCTGGCGCGAGGTCAAAGGCTCCTGGAAATGCGTGACCGTGCGTGATGAGAAGCGGGCGGCATCCAGGGCCTATATCCAGCGTAGCGCCAATGCTTTTGTATATCTGGGCCATGCCGAGTCGGAAGGTTCGTATGCTTTGTCGGTACGCGGAGAACCTTGGTGGTCGCGTTACAGCCTGCGAGCATCGGTTCAATGTCAGCCCGGCGGGGCGGGTGGCCTGGTGTTCGGCTATGTGGCCGCCGACACATTCTGGTGGTTACAGCTCGTCCCCTCCGGCCGATTGGAAGGCCCCTCTCGCCTGCAGCTGATGCACATGGAGAAGGGCGAGAAGAAAGTGGTTTCAGAGGTCTCTGTCTGCGCCCGTTCCGGTCGATGGTTTGCACTGGGTGTTGAAGTGTTGACCGGCAGGGTCCGGGCGCGGTTTCAAGGGCATGTGGTGATGGATGTTTCCGACGCCCGCATCGTTGGAGGCCCCGTGGGCCTGTATGCCGACGGCAAGGCGGACTCGGAGTTCGACGATGTCGAGGTGCGCAGCCTGGACCATCTGCTCTTTGACCGGGCGGAAGCGTTTGAGCAGTACGGAGAGCAGAGGGTTGGACGCTGGCGTGTGGTCAAGGGGCGCGACGGTGCTCCCGATATAATCGAGCCGCGCTCCCGGGATGGCCTGCTGCTGTTTGGCAATCCCACCTGGGAGGGTGGGGCCGCGACGGCCGAGGTGCGACTGGAGCGAGACGCCCTCGCCGGGTTGGTGGCGGGGGCCGACGGCAGCCCGATGGTGCTTCTGGTGGTGAATGGCCAAGGCCGGGGGCAAGTGATTGAACGCGCCGGGCCGGAACCGAACGCTCGCGAAGCCGTGCTGGCGGAGTTCGAGCATGACGGCCGGGCCGGGGAATGGCTCAAGATCGGCCTCAACCTTTCGGACAAGAATGCGGTTCAAGCCTATGTGGGCGACGGACTGGCAGCGCGGGTGGGGAGAAGGATTTTGGGTGCTGCTCCTCAACCGGAGAAGGCCTGGGTCGGGCGGATCGGCCTGTTCCATCGGGGGCAGGGCGTGGCCTTCCGGGGCTTGATCGCCCACCGATCCAGGGCACTGTCCGCCCCGCTTCAAATCGGCAACGCGATCTTCCTCGGCGATGCCTACATGAGCAGTTGGGCCACGGAGCAAGGGCAGTGGATTCCGGACGACGGCCCCGATCTGGCCCGGTCGATGCGCGGCTATTCCTTCGACAAGCATAACGAGTTCTGGCGCAAGGGCGATTACTTTGGCGACTATGTGATGGTCTTGCCGCTGACCATCGAACAACAACCGCCGACGCCGCCGGGCGGCGCGCGGCCTGCCCCGGTGCATACCCCGATTACCGGCAGCCTCGCCCTGCATTTCGGGCTGCAATCCGGCGACCTCGATAGCGGCTATACGGTACGCGTTACGGCGGCGAAGGACGGCAGTCTGGACCTCACCTTTTCACATCGCGGCAAAGGGCTTCGTAAAGTGTCCAATCTCGAAGGCCAGAACGAGCTGCTCATCTATCACAGCCGACATTACATCTGGGCGCGGTTGGGCAGCCGCGAGCTGTTCTTGCACCGGAAGGCCGGGCCGAATGCGGGCACGCGCATCGCTGCGACACGCTCCGGGGCGGTCGACTTCGCCCGGCTGGCGGTGCATGCCGAGAACCTCAACGACACCTCATTTGAGCGGGCTGCGACCGACTGGAAGTTCCAAGGCCAGTGGAGCGTTACCAACCGATTCAGTTGCGACCCCCGTTGGTCATGGATGGGCGTCGATAGCCTGCGGGAGTATTCGGCCCTCTGGCATCGAGACGAATTCATCGGCGACCAGACGGTGGAGCTTTACGGCTCGATGAAGATGCGGCTTCAGAAGCCGTACTATGTCCCCAGCGACCTGAACCTCACGCTTTGCGCCGATGAGGAAGCCCCCGGCCGCGGCTATACCTTTATCGTCGGCGGCTGGGGCAACACGCGGACGGCCATTCTTCGCAACGGCAAGATCGTGGCCGAGACCGACCGGGCCTATCTGCCGGACACGCGCGACAGCTATCCGGCGATGGAGCTGCTGCACCGCCGCTGGTTCTATGTGAAGGCCCGCCGCCAAGGTACCAAGGTGCAGTTGTTTCTCGATAATGAGCTTTATCTCGAATACACCGACCCCGATCCGCTCCCCGGCGGGCGAGTGGGGGTGTGGACGACCAAGCAAAGCCTGATGGTGGCGCGGGTGATGGTGTATTACGACCAAGGGCGTCGGACCAGTCCGCTGACCGAGGCCCCGCCGCGCGAGGCGGGGCGTACTTCCAAGGCCCAGCCGCTGTCCGTGAATGTCGCCGGCCGGCAGGCTTGGTTTTTCGATTTTGAGTCGGGGATTCAAGGTTGGGGTGGCGACCCACCGCAGAATGAGGCGACGCGCAGCGAGGATGGCTGGGGGAATGCAACGGCTGTGCGGGATGCTGAGGTGGTCAGTCCGACGGGGGGACAGGCCAGCCTTAAACTGATCAATACTGAGCGCCCCGGGCAGTTCACCACCCTTTTTCCTGTGCCGCCCGTCGATTTGCTTCGCTACCCGTTGCTGGGCTTTGATTACCGAATCCCGGAGGGGGGGCGCCTGAACCTCTATTTTGACGTGGTGCGGTCCGGCTCCCAGGGGCCACGCACGTGCTTCGTCCAGTTGACCGGCCCCGGCGAATCCCGCCCCAACGTGCGGCGGGTGGGGCGCTTTGAGGGGACCAAGGCCGATGGGCAATGGCGCTCCGCACGAATCAATATCGCCCAAGCTTTGCGTCGCGTCTATCCGACCGCGAGGACGCTGGTCGCAAAGAACCTGCGGTTGGCGCTCGAATCGGACGACCCCTATGTGGCGGCGGGCCTCAACGGCGGCTACCCGATCGGGGCGTCGTATCATCTCGATAATGTGATGCTGGTCAGCGCGGGTGTGGGCGACGTGGCCCTGTCGTGGAAACCTTACACCGCGCCGCACGAGGGCTACGCGGTGCTGTTCGGTGACACGGCGATGGGTGATCCGGGCCGCAAGGTCAACCTCAACATCCCCGCCATACGTTATCAAGCCAAAGGCTCCGGGCTGCGTTTTCTCCACATGCGCCCGATGGTTCCGGCGGGATCGCCGCCCGCCGCGACAACGCATTGGCCCTTCCTGGACCTCGGGACGAAGGTTCAGGTTCAGAATATTCAGCCGGCCCATCAGGCCGCGTGGGGTGGCGAGCCGGTTCGCATCCGCTTCAGCCACGGGCCACTGGCCGCGTTGCGGCCGGAAACCTTGCGGGCGGTGGTCGCCGGCCGAACGTTGACCTTTGACGGCAGCGAGCTGGCGGTGGACTGGGAACGGGAAGAGGTGGTGGTGGCTCCGAAGATAAGCGTCAAGGACGGCCAGGTGGTGGACGGTACTTTGACATTCAGCGTCCACGGCGGGGCCGATCCGCTTGAATTCAAATGGGAACACACCGCCTCCGTAACCGCGGACAAGACGCCGCCCAGCCGGGTGGAGGTGCAGGGGGTTTTGCCGGTCGATGATTTTGAGGACGGTTGTGATGCCTGGCAGGGTGGGCCTTATACTGTGCGCGATATTGACCGAACCACCGCCGCTTCGGGTGAGGCATCGCTGCATGTCGTTCACCATTCTTATGGTGGAAATTTCCTGCTGCAAAGGTCGGTGGCGGTGACGCCGCCCCAGCGGCTTGGCGGCCTCTCGATTATCGAATTCGACTATCGGGCCGGGCCGGACGTGAGGGTGGATCTCGTGCTTGGCCCAGGCCCCATCGCCTTCGGGATGTTTGACCGAACTCCGCAACGTCGCGTGGCCGGGATTCCGAATGTGCAAGCGGACGGGCAGTGGCATCGGGCGACGGTCGATGTGTTCAAGGCCCTTTGGCCTGTTCACCGCCGGCATCTCGCCGCTCGGCTGACCCAACTCGGCTTCGCAGATTTGGCATGGGCCAGCTCCCGGCTTGGGGACAGCTTCCATATCGACAACCTGCGTCTGGTGCCGTTGAAGAGTACGCGGCAGGGTTTGCCGCTCAAGCTGAGCGCTCACGACAGGCTGGGCATCGCCGGTTATGCGTTCGTCTGGTCCGATCAGGCCACCGCCGAGCCTCCGAAGACGGTGATGACAGAGGACGGCATCGTGCGGGCGGAAGACCTGCCCGACGGGCGCCGGACGTTCCACGTCCGCGCCGTTGACCGGGCCGGGAACTGGGGGCCAATCGCTCGGTACGATTTTGTTATCGACAACACGCCGCCCAAGCTGACCCAGGTGACACCCAAGCCGGGTTCTCGAATGGTGCCGGGCTTGTTCTCGTTCGGGGTTGAAGATCGCCACGGGGTGGACCCGGCCACGTTACGGCTGAAGGTGGGCGAGGCCGTACATACCCTGTCTTCTCCTACGCTGCGGGGCATCAGCCCAGGCAAAATCACCTGGGACCAAAACCTTGTCCCGGAGGATATCGTTCCCATCCCCGACGGAAAGAAGGTCGCGTTCGAACTGTCCGGCATAAAAGACTTTGCCGGGAACGTCGCCGAGCCGGTACGCGGGACTTGGGTTATGGATTACCGGCGCGACCGCCAGCCGCCGCAGCGTGTGGAAGTGGATTTCGCCCAGGAGTCCCTGAAGGTCGCTCTGCTCAAACGGTTCGACCGAAACCTTGAGGGGGCGGCGATGAATCGATGGACGAGCGTGGCGCACCGCTTGGACCGCGATGCCTTTTCGCACGTGGCAGAGCTGTTTTTCCGGCGTCCTAACCAGCAGGCGATGATTCTGCCCGTCAAGGGCGTGGACCTGGCCAAAGCCGGTGTGTTGGCCGTGGATGTGAAGCTGCCCAAGGAGCCGACCTATATCGACGTATATCTCCTCGGCAAGAACTTCAGCGTCACATTGCGGATGGGCGATGCGCCGCCGAACGCACCGGAGGTCGGCTCGGTCGACCGGAATAAGACCGTTTACCTGGGCCCGATGAACCAGATTCGCTCCCGCGACGGCTGGCATATGCAATGGGCGGATCTGGGCAAGCTGCTCCGCGCGCAGTATCCGAATATGGAGGAGTTCAAGCTCAGCCAGATTCATCTGCGGCGATCAAGCCCTCCTTATAACCGCAATCGGCGTGTGATGATCGATAACCTGATGGTCTGCGGCTATGGCAAGCCGGAGTTGAAAGCCACGCTCCGTTCGCGCGACATCAGCGGCCTGGTGGGATACGCGGTGGAGATCAGCCCGGACTACGCGGGCGATCCGCCGAAGGCCGTCAACCATCAGGGCGATACGCTGACGCGGACGTTGAAGCCCGGCGTATGGTTTGTTAAGCTGTGGGCGTGTGATAACAACAAGAACTGGAGCCGATTGCCCGGTATCGTGCCGTACATTGTCAAGTGACCCATCGGCCCGGCGGAGCGAGAGGAGAAGGTGATGGACGGTTCTAATATCCTGTTGGTGGATTATTCGAGGACGGGAACCACGCGGCAGGCGGGGATGGATATCGCCCACGCCCTGGCCTGCGACATCGAGGCGATTCATGATCGCAAGAAGCGGGGCGGCCCGCTCGGCTTCGTGGCGGGCGGCAAGGACGCCATGCTGAAGAAGCTCACCGAGATCGAGCCGCCGGCCAACGACCCCGCCGCCTATGATCTGGTCATCGTCGGGACGCCGGTGTGGGCCAACACCATGGCCCCGGCGGTGCGCACCTTTTTGACCCAGTACCGCGAATCGCTCCCGCGCGTCGCTTTTTTCCTGACCACGATGCGGTCGGGCCTCGACAAGACCTTCCGTGATATGGCCCAGGTTTGCGGCCAGGAGCCGGTGGCCACACTGGGTTTGCTGGCCAAGCCTTTCAAGGCGGGGCAATGTGAAGGCCAGGTCAGCGACTTCGTGGGGAGCATCCGGAGCCTGTCGCCGGCGGTTGAGCCGGGCTCAGCCCCCGAATAGGACGACGGCCCACAGCCCGGCGGCGGCGAGGGTGCCCCACAGCTCAGGAGCTCCGAAGCTCGCACCCCGGCCCGGACGTTGCAGGAAGCGGAGCAGGGCGCCGGTGGGGCAGGCGAACCGGCACCACGGCCGCCGCACGAACGCCGAGGCGGCCAGGCTGGCCAGCGCGAGAATCACCGGAATTACCAACAGGATGCGCAGGGCCTGATAGGCGGCGAACGGCTCGAACTTATCGAAAGTTCCCGGCGACATCCCCCACGCCGCGAGCCCCAGAATCACCAGTAAGAAGGCGTAAGGCAGGCGGGGTAACCAGCGCGCCGCCTTCGGCGGGAGCGAAACCGATATTCTGCTGAGCCGCCCCACCCAGTCCTGGGCTGCCCCGTGCGGGCAAAGCCAGGTGCAATACAGTGCTCGACCGGAGATCATGGGGACCAGCACGGCTGCTGCGAGCATCAACACCAGGGCAGGTTGCTCGCGCCAGGGCGGCGCCGTTTGTGCCCATCCGAACAGAATCGTCTGCGCGAGGAACCTTCCGGTAACAATGCCAATCCAACCGAT
>CAZBCO010000041.1:0-3280 GCA_964490295.1 uncultured Planctomycetota bacterium | reverse complement strand
CGCCGATGAACTGGCCCAGGCCCATTTGGGCCATCATCTTCATCTGCGCCCCGGCGTTGGCGTCAAACGCCGTGACCAGCTCCGTCACCGCGTTGACCGTCTGGTCAATGCTCTTCAAGCGGATGACCGCGATGGTGTCGCCGCCGGCCATCGGGAGCGTCGAAGGTGCCTCTGCCCCGAAGCCCACGCCGGTCATCATCATCACCACGGCCATCGCCACACACGCCATACGACGCATCCACATAATCCAACTCCTTCTCTATGGACGGGCGCTCTGCCGCTCGGCATGGGCTGACGCAGCCCAAGCCGGTGCCGTCGCGACTCCGTCCGACAATGATTTCAACCTTTCACCCAGAACACCGGCATTATAGCCGGGTTCACCAAAGCAATCAAGATAAAAAAAAACGCACATTTTCGCCGGCTTGGGGACGGCCCGTCCCGAAGCCCAAGCCCATCGGCCTCTCGGTCACTCGGCCAGTCTGATCTCTTCAACATGTTCATTGATAACCGGGCCCTCTGCGCCCACTTCGTGGGCATTCCTGACCCCGAAAAACATCAGCGACAGGAACACAAGAACCAGGCCCATCACCATAAAGCGCCCCAAGCCGCGGGTGGTAACCATCATCCCCAGCAGCACCGCCAGAATCGGCAAGAACGCCACCCCCGCGCCCATTTGCATTTCCATAACACGAATCTTCCTCGAATAAAACCCCTTCCTGGACCATACCAAGGCCCGTCAGCGTCCCGGTCACTCGGCCCGCCTGATTTCTTCAACTATATTCGGTTCAAATATATTCGGGCCCCCTGCGCCCACTTCGTGGGCATTCCTGACCCTGAAAAACATCAGCGCCAGGAACACGAGAACCAAGCCCATCACCATAAAGCGTCCCAAGCCGCCGGTAGTGAACATCATCATCCCCAGCAGCACGGCCAGAATCGGTAACACCATTATCGCACCCAATGCCATAACACGAACCCTCCTTTGAAAGAGAACGGCCACTTTATATTCCGGGCCTCACCGAGCCATCTTACTATTAGACACATCTCGCGGTCAATATGCTTCAGAAAAAAAATGTGAAAAAACTCAAAAAAACACCCGTTGTGGACGCTGCTTTCTCTAAAAGGTGATCACATAGGGATGACTTCCCTGGAAGCGTTTGCGGCAACAGCGGCGGGGGGCGCTATTGACAGGGCGGGATTTTGTGGTAGGTTGTGCGTTCCTGAGTGGGCCGCCGGGAGCTTCCCCCGGCACGGTGTGAGGGTTGTGCTATGGCGTATTGCAACGAATCACTGGAGGCCTATGTGGCGGCCGCGGCGGCGGGTGAGCCGACGCCCGGCGGCGGCAGCGCCTCGGCGGCGGCCGGGGCCATCGGTGCCGCCATGGCCTGCATGGCGGCCAACTTTACCGTTGGCCGAAAGAAATTCAAAGCCGTTGAGGAACAGGTCGCGGCCTTGCTTGAGACGCTCAACACGGCCCGACGGAACCTGCTGGACTACGTGGACGCCGATGTGCTGGCCTACGCGGGCGTGTCGCAGGCTTACGGAATGCCCAAAGATACGGACGAACAAAAAGCCGAGCGCAGTGCGGCCATTCAAGACGCCCTGAAGGCGGCAATGGCCACGCCGCTGAATATCTTCAACGCCTGCTGCACCGCCATCGGGACGCTGTACGAGCTGGCCCACGCCGCCAACCCGAATTTGATCAGCGATGTGGGCGTGGCGGCGGCCCTGCTGGGCGGGGCACTCGAAGGCGCCGTGCTGAATGTCGAGATCAACCTGGCGTTCCTCAAGGATTCCGCCCTGGTGGCCGAAACCCGTGCCCACCTCGCGGCGAGCGCCCCCAAGGCCCGCGAGGCCGCCCGGAAAGTCCTTGACAAGATTCTGGCGGGCATACGACAATGACGCGGACGCGATCCGGGGCCACCCCCGGGGGTGCTCTGCTGGGATAGGTGCTGAGGTTTGGACTGGAATATCGCGAAGGCGGAACACCGATGCGCCTGTTGTGGTAAGGAATACGGGGAAGAAGAGCCGTATTTCTCGGCGCTGATCGACCTCGGCTCGGAATTCGAGCGCAAGGATATCTGTGTCGCTTGCTGGGATTCCGATCAGAACCCCTTTCGTGACAAGGCGTTTTCCTTCTGGCGGACCGAGGTGCCGAAGGCCGATCAGCCCAAAAAGCTGTTCGTGGACGACGCGGTGATCTTTGATTTCTTCAAGCGGCTGGAGGCCGAAGAGGAGGAGCCGACCAAGCGGAACTTCCGCTATATCCTCGGCCTGATGCTGATGCGCAAGAAGAAGCTCAAATTCAAGGATGTGCAACGCAAGGGCGGCAAAGAGTACCTGGTGCTGCGGCGGGCGCGGACCCAGGAGGAACATCGTGTGCTGAACCCGGACCTGGGCGAGGAGGAACTCGAACAGGTGCGGCTGCAGTTGACCCAGATTCTGGAGACCGAGGTGGGGTGACCCACCGGCCTGCAGAACATAACCGACAGGAGACGACGGATGAAGATTGAAGATGTGGCTTTTCTGGTCGCCGGCGAAACCTTGACCCAGTTGGAGCAGCGCTTTCACTACCGGATCCCGGATGAAAACAAGCGCGAGATCCAGAACGTGGTCAAGGCCACCCTCAACGATATCCTCGCACGGGGGATGGAAGCGGCCAAGGCGCCGGAGGCCGAGGACGACGACGAGAGCTAACCGTGGAACCGCGAGCAGCGTTTCGGGCGGCCATTCGCCGCATCGGAGTGCTGCTCGCTCCATGTCCGCCGTCAGGGCAGGCGGTCAGTCCGGGCTGGGGACGGCGGTCAGCGCCAGCAGCACGGGGGTCGCACCGGAGCGGGTGGACGAGAAGGTGACGGATTCGACCACTTGATTCGGGCGGTGGCTCTTCCAGGCTCGGGAGTAAAGGGCCGCCGGCTCGCCGATTGCGGTTCGGCCCGACCAGGCCACCGCGGCGTTATCCAGCGGCCTCGGCCGCTCATTCCAATCCAGCACATCGACCTCGTAGCGCAGCGGAATCTGCGTCTCCAGCCCCTCCAGATAGCGGACGGTGAGGTGCGCGATGGCCTCGCCGCGTCGGACGCGGCCCTCGCAGGCGACCAGCAGGCCCAACTCGGCGACGGCGTAGCCCACCCGCACCGGGGCGGCGGCGCGACTTTCCTGCGGCCCCAGCACGATGCAGTTCCGCCCGCCGTGCTCCACCGCCGACGGCACATAAAAGGGTAGCCGCGAGCTGATCAGCATCCCCGGAGCAAAGGCGCTCAGGTCGCTGTCCCGGCCG
>CAZBCO010000040.1:0-19010 GCA_964490295.1 uncultured Planctomycetota bacterium | reverse complement strand
GCCCGGCGGATTATTGACCACCTCGCGAAGGATGGGTATTTACGACGAGCCCAGAATAAGGTCAACATTCTGCGGGAGAGGTTGCCTACGGGGCCGACCTACATGCTTTCGGTGGTCGGGCCGCCTGACGAGATACAACTGACCGAGTCCCTGGGCTGGGACCTCACGATGTTGCGGCGGCTCGAAGCGCTCCGCGAGGTCTGCGATGGCGATGCCCGCAAAGCGATGGACCTGCTGCTCGGGCGGATGAGCGGGTTGAAGGCCGAATGGGAGGCCGCGGAGAAGCAGAAGTAGCGCCGCTTCGAGCTCCTTGGACAGGGATGGCTGCGTTCCCCCTTCGCGGTCGGCGGGGTAACAGGCGCCGGGGCGCTCTTCGCTGCGAGTTCGCGCGCCGGCCGTTTGCGATGTCGATTTCCGAAAAAAAGTCGTTTCGGCAAGCCCCGTGTTTGCAGGGGGTTCTGAAATGGTCGGCAACTATTTTCGCATAAAATTTTAAAAGGCCCGAAAACGGGGGTGTTTTCTGACTCTATAGTATTGGGGGGATAGAGTGACGGTTGGCGTGGAGAGTGTGTCTGTGGAAGGGGAGCTCCGGGAACCGAGGGCCGAATGGCCGGGGCCATTTTCCGGGTCGCCCGGCGTGGCGGCCGGTTGGAAATATCGCGAAGTTCCGGCGCGCAAATGATCGTTTGGCGTGTATAATAGGAGACTGTTGCGCAGGAGAGAGACGCCTGTGTTCATTTTTGTTTGATTCGATGTTTTTGTTTTTCCTTGACTGTCGCGCTCGTGAATCTATAATTGGCTTGCCTTACGGACATCGGGCACTGGCTTGATGTTTGTGGTTTTTTCTCTGTCCTTCTGGCGGTCTTGAGCGATGCTGACACCACGGACAGCTTGGGGCTTGGACATCGGCGAATCGACGGTGAAGGCCGTGAAGATGCGCCGCACGGCCGTCGGGGCGGAGATTCTGGCGTTCGATTCTATCGATCGTCGGCCGCCGGGCGAGGATGCCGGAGACAAGGACTACCACCTGCGCGAGGCGGTGACCACGCTGGCCGAGCGCAATAAGTTCGGCAAAACCCCCGTGGTGGTGTCCATCCCCGAACCGGCCTTCAGCCGATTTATTCCGTTGCCCCCGGTGGACAAGAAACGTATTCCCGAAGTGGTGCGCTACGAGGCGCGCCAGCAAATCCCGTTCCCCATCGACGAAGTGGTGTGGGATTACCAGCCGGTGCGCGAGGCCACGGAGTTCGGCGAAGAGACCGAGGTGGCCATCTTCTCGCTCCGTTCGCAGTTTGTCTATTCGCTACTCAGCAACCTCTCGCTCTGCCGGGTGCAGCCTTGTGCGGTGTTGCCGGTGCCGCTGGCCCTGTATAATTTCCTGACCTTCGACCGCGACGTGGCCAAGGGCACCATTGTGGTGGACATGGGTGCGGGCAGCACCGATATCCTGATCTGCGACCCGGAAAACTTCCGCGTCCGAAACATCACCGTGTCGGGCAACGGCATCACCCGTGCGCTGGCGGAGCGCTTGAAGATCGACCGCTCCGAGGCGGAGGCCCTGAAGCGCGATTGTACCGACCCGGTGCAGGCCGAGCGGCTGTTCAAGCTGATCCAGCCGCAGCTCAACGATCTGGTCGGCCAGGTGCAGCGCACCATCGGGTTCTTCAAGTCGCAAATTCATAACGTGCGAATTGAGCAGGCTTTGCTGTTGGGCAACGGCTTCACTTTGCCCGGCGTGGCTGATTATTTCGTCAAGCAGCTTGATTGTGCGAGGATGCCGGCCAACGCGCTCGAACGGGTGACGCTGGCGGCCAACGTGGACGGGGGAGCCTTGAAGCAGGCGCTGCCGTCACTCGGCGTGGCCATCGGCCTTGCTCTCCAAGGCGTGGGGCAGGGGCGTGTTCAGGTTAACCTGATGCCGCGTGAGGTGTTACGGCGCCAGGAGATCGGGAAGAAGAAGCCCTTTGCGGCGGTGGCGGCGGCCTGTCTGGGCATAATGCTGGCCACCAACATTATGTCGCTCCGAGCAGAAAAAGCTCGCATCGGCGAAGACATCCGGCTCCAGGCCGACGTGACCACACTGGTTCAGCGGCTTCAGAACACGGCACAGGAATACGACCGGGCGAAGCAGAGCATCGCGACGGCCACGACCAAGTTGAATGAGCCGGTCAAGTTGAGTCGGGGCGGCATCGGCCACCGGGGCTGCCTGCAAGCGACCAACGCCCTGAGCCGCACGCTGGAGTCCATGAGCACGGCCATCCTGCTCTCAAGAGTAGAGTATTCGCCCGCCACGGCAAAGTTTACGGCCGCTGATCGCGGCCTTGAAGGAGGCCCGGACGAGACGCGGAGCGCGGTGCGAATCGAGATGGAAGGCCGGGCCTTGCCGGCCGTGACCGAGGCTCTCGAAAAGCTGAACGCCGCCCGCACGGGCGAGAGGCCGATGTCCGAGTATGATTTTGTCACCCACGAGGTCAAGACCCGGCTGGAGTCCGCCAAGGCTCCCGGAGCCAAGCCGGAACGCCCGCTCTTCGCCAACGTGGATTTCCAGTTGAAAGTGCAAATTCAGCCCGACCAGAAGGAAGATATCTCCTTCACGGTTCGGTGTGATTTTATGGTGGGCGACTAAGGCCCGAGGACTGCGATGAGCAGAGTGATCGATTTTATCCGGAATAACCTCTTCTGGGTGGTGATCGGCCTGGTGGTCGTCGCGATCGGCCTGGGCTATACCCTCGTATCGCGGGGGATGGCCGAGGAGGTCGAGCGGCTGCGCAAGCAAAGCCAGCGCAGCGTGAGCGACCTCAAGCTGGCGGCGGCTCGCGAGGAGATTCCGAACGCGGCGGCGATTGAAGCCGCCCAATCCGAGGCGCGGCGGGTCGAGATGCTCAGCTCGCAGTTGATGCTGGCCTTTGTGCAGCATGAGGACCCCTGGGGCCGGGATTTCGACAGCCTGCGCGGCGTGACCAACTTCGACGGCGCGGCCGCGGCCAACTGGCGACGCGAATACTACCGCCGGCACGGGGCACTTCGCGAGGAGATGAACGCCAGAATTAACGCCTCGCCTGAGACCCTGCCTCTTGAGCAACAGTTCAGCTCCCTCGATGCCGTGCGCCAGGTGCAGCGGCGGTTCTGGCAATACAAATATATTATCGAACAACTGGCGGCGGCCAATCCGCCCGATGCCCCGACGCTCAAGCGCGTGTCGGAGATCGCCCTGCGCTCCGGCGCTCCAACGCAGAATACCCATCCGTGGTTGAGCACCACGGCGTTCGAGGTCGGCCTGACCGCGGAATACCGGGCGGTGCCCAAGGTGATCGCCACGCTGGCCAACGCCCCGTGGCCGATTACGGTGACGAAATGGTCGGCCCGGAAGACCACGGGGACCGAACCCCAGGCCGCTTCGGACGACGTGACGGTACGCCTCTTCTGTGAGATTGTGACCTTCCGCCCGCGGCTGGCCAAGGTCAAGTTTGACGGCGGGCTGTTCCAGACCGCCGACGGTGTGCGGGCCTGGCTTGATGCCCAGAGCCACGAGCTGGACCGGGTGTTGAACGCGGTGGCCGCTGTGGTGCCCGACGTCGGGCGGCGTGTGGAGGCGACGCTGGACCCGGCGGTTCGAGAGCAACGCCAAAAGATTGAGACCGCTCTGGCGATGGAGCTGGAAAGCATCGAGAAGCGTTGGGCGGAGCAGGAGCGCGTCCGGCTTTCGGCGGTGACGGTGGACGGCAAGGTGCCCGACGAGAAGGCCCAGGAGATTGAGGCGGAGGTCAACGCGGGCCGTGCCGCGGAGGAAGAGGCCGCCCGTGAGAAGGCCGCGACCGAATTGGCGAGCCTGCCCGGTCCGTCCGGCAGCTTTGAAATGCTCTATCGCCATTTGTATCCCGGTGTGCCGCAGAAGGCTTATTTTGTGGGCGGCTCGGAAGAAGACCGCTCTCTGGTGCTGGTCCGCGCCCCTGAGAAGGCCCCCGGCAACCCCGGCCACTGGTGGCTGGCTCGGGCCTGGGGCAAGCCCTACCGCTATCGACGCGAGGGGACCCGCCAGGTCAAGTTCACCTGGCGGCAGATGGTGGACGGCATTCGGGCGGCCCCACGCGGCGGGCAGCCGCGCGTGGCTCTGGCCGTCGACGAGGCCCGGCCGGAAGACGCGACCTTGTTTTTTCACGCGCAGACCGGGGCCTTGGTCGAGGTGTTGACCAGTACGCCCGGCGGGTTCTGGCAGCGCTATCGGACGGTGCGAGTCGGCGGGGGGCCGCTGGGCCTCCATGAGGCGACCTTCAAGGCCGCCGCCGCCATTCAAGCGGCTCGACGGGCGATGGCGGCCCCCGGAGCGTTTGACCCGGAGAGCCGTACTGTGACCCTCACCCCGCCGGACCAATTGGCCGGGCTGAGTACCGTGACCCTTTCGGTGCCCGGCAATCCGGGCGGGACGTTGGAGATAACGCTCGGCCTGCAAAAATAGGCCGGGCACAGGAAGCGAGTGCGTTATGCGTCAATCGATGGCCTCGACAGCCTTCCGGATGTTCGACAAGATCATCGTGGCCGCATTGGGCCTGATCACGCTTTTTTACCTGGTGATCGCCCTGGTGCAGGAACCCAAGGTGACCATCGACCCGGAGCAGGTCAAAATCGCCGTTGATCAGATTCAGCGCAAAGAGGCGTCCTTCAAGCACCAAGGCGCTCCGTTGACCGTGGACTATCTGACGGCATCGGTCGGGGCCTTCCGACCGGACGCCAAGGCGGTCTTGCCGAGGGTCTACCTCTTCACCGAGACGCCCGGCGAGGCGCCGGTCGTCACGCTGCCCGAAGAGATCCGCTTCGAGGTTCGCCCCGAAGCTCCCGCTCCGGCTCCCCGGCTGCTGCCCAGCCCCAAGGAATGGGTTGGCTCACAGATTCGCATCGCCGAGAGCGATGCTCGGTTGGTGGAGGCGGCCTGGGTGGACGACCGGCTGCGAATTGCCGCCAAGGGCCCGGCCGGGACAGCGCGGGTCGCGCTGGTTCAGGACGGAGAGGTCAAGAAAGAGATTCGGGTGCGGATTGAAGCGATCAAAATCGTCGTGCAGGAGAACATCGGCACCCCGGCGGGCTTCGTGGCCTCCGTGAACAAGGGGCAGGTGCCGATGACCTGGCGGCCGGCCCCGGTGCTGAACGCGACGGTTCGGCGTTACGTGATTCTGCGGGGCGATGAGGAGAAGAAGCCGGAACCCTACGTCACCATCGCCCTGCCCGAAGCGCTGGAACCCAATGCCCAGGTGCCGGCCACTTATCTGAACGGAGCCGAGGCCCCCAGCGCGTTCTGGGACGGGCAGCAATTTATTTTTGTGGACCGCCGGCTGGACAGCGGCGTGGCGTACACCTACCAGATTCGGGCCGAGGGGGTGGGGCAGTCCGGTGCGAAGCTCGTCGGCGGCGTCGGCGGCCCGGCCAAGGTGGTGATCGAAGAATTGTATAAGCTGCGGCTTTTCTCGTTAAGCCCGGAAGCCGTGACCATCGAGGTGACGGTGGTCCACACGCGGGAGAACGGCGAGAGCGTCGATGTCGCCGGCCGCTTCACGTCGCTGGTGCGCGGCCAGGAAGTCGGCTGGACGCTGCCCCGTGTGCCGGTTCCCGGCCAGGCCGCGGCCGAGAACGTTGACTTCAGCACCGGCTTGCAGATACTGGATATCTTGAACGATCAGCGCTATATTCGTCGTGAAGACAAGGATGCCGAGGGCAACGTCAAGCGTCAATGGGAAGGCACGCGACAAAAAGTGTTGCTTATTAGTGAGCGAGGACGTATAAAAGTGCTAACGCCCAGTCATACGGGAGCGCCTTAGGCGGCCCCGTGGGCGGTGTGGTATGATAGAGAACTTTCATTGGGCCGGGCGGTCTCCCGTTTCCCTGCCGCCCGATGAGCCGAAAAACCAGGGTTGGGAGAACCACCTATGCGTAGATGGAGCAGCATTGTGACCAAGCAGGTAATTCTCACGAGTCTTATTCTTTTCACCCTGTCCGGGTTGGCTTTGGCAGCGACTCCGCGCGACGAGGGCGGCATGTCCCGCGACGTCGCGGCCAGCTTTGTTCGCGACGGCGAGAAATATCTGGAGTCCGGCCGTCCGGAGGATGCCATCAGGGCGTTCAAGATCGCCCTCAACTTTGATCCCAACCTGGCCCAGGCCAAAGCCGGGTTGCAGCGGGCCGAAGCGATGGGGTCGGCGCGACCGGCGGCCAAGACGGAGGAGGCCCCCGCGACCCCGAAGGTCGTGAAGGAACCCGAAGCGAAGGTCGTCCCCCAGGCGGCGCCCGCACCCGCGGCTCCCGAAGCCCCGGCCCGTGTGGATCAGGAAGTCGACCAAGCCTTCGAGGAAGCGATGCATGAGGTGCGCGGCATGATGCGCCCGCAAAGCCGCATTCTCAGCCAGGGTAGCCGGCGCCCGTTGGGCATCCCCAGCGGCAACAACCGGTCCACCTCCGACGACACCATCAGCCGGGATAGCTTCCGGACGACGGTTGATGCGGAAGAGGTGCAGCAGATTCAAGCCAAGTTGCTGCGGAAGATCAGCGTCCGCTTTGAAGACGAGGGATTCGAGCAGGCCATCGATTACATTCGCGAGGCCTCCGGCGTCAACATTATGATCGACCCGGCCGTGCTGCCCACGACACAGCCGGTCCGCCGCTTTGTGGCGACCAACATGTCGATTACGCACGTGCTCAACCACCTGATGCGTTATCAGAAGGGGCTGGACTACCGCGTGCGCGACGGCGCGGTGTATATTTCCAACAGCGCGGGCCTGGCCGAAAAAGCCGTGACCGTGCTGCACTATATCGCCGACCTCACCATCCCGATCAAGAGCCGTTCTTCCGGGTCGTTGCCCGGCGGGCTGCTGTCCGATTCCCCCCGCGTCCGCGCGGACCGAAAGGACAACCTCTACGGCGGCCTGACCCCGCTTCGCGGCGAGGAGGCCGAGGTCGAAGAGCGTGACCGCGAGGGGCAACGCTGGGCGGAGTTCATCCGACAGAACGTGCGCCCCAGCACCTGGGGCAACGGCGACACCAATGTGGTCGGAGCCCACAGCATTCAATATCGGGACGGCAAATTGATCGTTAACCAGACCCCCGAAGTGCAGGACCAGATTCGCGACCTGTTGGCCAGCTTTCGCCGGGCGCGGACCGTGCAGGTGGCGATCATTGCACGCTTCATCGAAATCAGCGAAGATTTCCTGGAAAGCTTCGGCGTCGATATGTCCATCAAAAGCGGACGCGACGGCAGCGCCCGGCAGTTCAACATGACCACGGAGAACGATCCGAATGTGTCGCTGACGGCACTGGGCGGTGCTGACGGCAACGGCGGGCTGTCGCTTAATGCCTCGTTTCTTGGGACGACCGATGTGACGGCGATTATCTCGGCGGTACGCAAAGAGCGGCGGGGGAACATCCTCACCGCCCCCAGGATTACCTGCTTCAATACGCAGCAGGCCCGGGTCACGATCGCAAGGTCGCGGAGCTATATCCAGAGTTACGATTCCAGCGGCTATCCCGAAGTCGGTGAGCTGACCAGCGGTATCGAGCTGGTGGTGCAGCCTTTTGTCAGTGCCGACCGCCGCTACATTACGCTCAACCTGTATCCCACGGTGAACAAGGACGACGATATCCGAACCTTTACCTATTCGCAGGGCACGACCACCATCCCCGACCCCGGCGACCCCGGGAGCACGATTGTCGTCGAAGACCAGCGCGAAATCCAATTGCCGGATTCCAGCCAGCGGGTGGTGCGGACCACCGTCTCGGTGCCGGACGGAGGCACGCTGTTGATCGGCGGGCTGGCCGAGGCGAACGAGACCGATGGCACCGCCACCACGCCCATCCTGGGCGACATTCCGCTGATCAAACATTTATTCCGCTCCAAGCGTAAGCTGGACACGCGCCGAAACCTGATCGTTTTGGTGACGGCCCATATTATCGAACAGGACAAGGAAGATTAGCCCAAGCATCGGGAACGGCATGACGCAACTGGCAGCGACGCCCCGGCGGGCCGCCGCGGCGCCCCAAGTCCGCACGGTTTTTCCTATCGTCAGTGAACTTTCTTTTCGGGATGCCGTTTATTCTAAGGGAATGCTCTTGTCTCCGGGGCCTTGGAGAATGCTGATGTCGTGTCAAGCACGCCTGTTAGGCGCGGTTCTGGCCGTGGCCATCCTGACATCAACGCTTCCGCTCTCGGCCCAATCGGTCAACGAAGACGTGACCTTCGGCGTCGGGTTGATCAAGCAGCAGTTCTATGCCTTGGGCATTGAGGTGTTGCAATCCGTGGAAGACAAGATCGAGACCGAGGCACAGCGCGAGCAGGCCTGGAGCGCCCTCCGGGAAGCCTACAGCCTTCTGGCCCGCCGTCGATACGTTCACCTCAGCTCCGCCGAAGAGACCAAACTCAAGGCCGACTACAGCCGAAAGGCATCGGAGTACGAGGAGAAGCTCGCCGATTTGAGGGGCACCGAGGGCGGCTTGGACGCTCTGCTCCGCCTGCGGCACCAGGCCATGCTCAAGGCCCGCGAGTTCGCGTCCACGCCGGAGGGAGCCCGTAAAAAGGCCCTGCTGGCCGAGATGACGCAGCTCTACGAGCGCACCATCCGGGGTTTGCAGGGCGAAATCAAGCGGGCCGCGGCCGCCTTGAAATCCATGGCCAAGACCGAGCCGGATTTCGGCTCGCCGAAATATGATGCATGGCACCAGCGCTATCAGGAAGCCCAGTTTCCCCAGATGAGCGCGGGCATTGAATTGGGCCGCACGCGGTACGAGTTCTACCGGGCGCTGCCGAACACCCCGGCGCTGCGGGCCAAGCGGCAGGGCCTGCTCAAACAGGTGATCAACGGCCTCGAACGGCTTACCACCGAGTTTGACCGCCACGCCTACGCGATTCTCGGCTTCCAGACCCTGTCCGAGGCGTATTACGACAGCCGGAAGTTCAACGACGCCCTGCAGATCAGCGAGGCGGGGGCGGAGCTGGTCCGCGATTTCGTCAAGCAGGACACGACCGGCCAGGTGCGCACCCAGATGATGCCCTGGTATGCCAAGCTGATGGCGACCTGGGGGTTGTCCACCGCCCAATTAGGCCGGTACGCGGAGGCCGTCGCCCAACTGAAGCAGGTCGAGCACCCCGACGCCCAGCTCGCCCTCGGCGAGGTGTACCTGCTGCAGGCCGCTCGGCTGACCGCCGCCAAGAAGGAGGCCGAGGCCCAGAAGGCCCGCTCCGCCGCGGAGGCCGTGCTCGAATCGGTGGCCAAGGCCGGCGATGTATACCGCGACCGGGTCCAGAAGCTGTCCCGGCGATACGGCGCCGGCGGGGCGGGATACCATACCGCTCTGAGCAGCCTCGAAGCTGTGGTGCGGCAGCGGGACAACAAAGCGGTGATCGAATGGGCGCAGCGGGTGATCTCCTATTCGGACGATTGCCCGCCGGAACGGCGGATGCAGGCCATCATGGCGATGGGGCTGGCCTACTGGCAGGAGCAGATGTTCTTGGAGAGCGCGGTGGTGTACATGTATCTGGCCGCCGCGACGGACGACGAGGAGGAGGCCCAGAAATATGCCCGGTATGCTGTCGCCTGCTTCCAGCGGATGCACGCCGAGTCCAACGATCCCGCCGACCGCTCCCTGTTCGAGGAGGTTCGGGTCTGGCAACGCGACAACTATGGCGGCCCGGGGGTGGAATACAGCCGGGGCAGCGAGCTGAAGCGTGCCGGAAAGCACCTCGAAGCGGTGGCCGAGTTCCAGAAGGTGCCGGGCGGGTCGCTCTATCATGAGTCGGCGATGCAGCAGATCGGCGAGTGTTATATTCTGGCCGCCAAGGAGCTGGCGGAGAAGGACCCCGCCGAGAGCAAGCAGCTACTGGCCAAGGGCCGGGCACAACTTGAAAAGTTTATGACGGTCGCCGGCCAGCCCACGCAGTTCCCCAAAGTCCGGGAGCGGCGGACGGCCCTTCGGGCTGCCACCGTCTATCGTCTGGCCGATGCCGACCTCTGGCCGGGCCAGGAGAATTTCAAAGCCTGCATCGACCGCACCGCCGACTTCGAGAAGCGGTTCCCCGAATCGGAGAAGCTGTTCCCCTTTGTCGCCTTGCTGCGTACACGGGCGTTGGTGAGGGCGGGCGACCTGCTCCAGGCCGAAGTCGAAATGCTCAATATGCAGCGGCACGCCCCGTTGATCGGCGACGAGAAGCGCGCCGCGGAATTGGTCGCCTATCTGCAAGACCTGGTGTTTGGCGCCTATGTCAAGGAGGCCACGGAGCAGCGTTCGGAGGTCGAGGCCCTGCAGAAGCGGCTCGAAGCGGCCACCGAGGAGACCGAGAAGATCAGGCTTCGCAACGAGATCGAGGAGAAAGACGCCGTTGCCTCCGAGACCGCCCGCAAGGCCCTGGCCATCTTCCTGACCTCCCTGGCCGAAAACGAAAAGCAGCCTTACGACAAACTGCTCTGGGCGATTCACGAGCTGGGGCGCCTCAACATGACCAACGAGCAGTTGCAGGTGATCGACGCCTTCCTGCGAAGCTACGAGAAGGCCCCGCGCCTCACTGCCGAGCAGCGCAAAGATATCGATACCGTGAAGTTGATGCGGGCCATTGCCTACCAGCGCAGCGGCGAGTTCGAGAAGGCCTACGAGGAGCTGAAGGCGCGGTATCAGGTGTTGGACCGCGAGCACAAGGCCCTGCTGCGAACCCAGCCGAACGCGACGCCCGGCGGCGAATACTGGACCGTGCTCCTGAACCTGGGCCGGGCCGCCAAGGCCCTCGGCGAGCAAAACGAGAAGTTCTCCGAAGAGGCCGTGACCATCTTCCTGAGGCTGCGCAGTGTGCTGCCTCGAAACACGGACGACTGGTGGGATGTGACCGTCGGCATCGCCGAGGTGCGCAATGCGATGGGACAATACGAAGAGAACCTGGTGGCGGTGGGGCGTTTCATCACCACCCAGCCCAAGCTCGGCGGCTCTCAAATCCGCCTGCGCTACCTCCGTGTGCTGGAAGAAATCTACCGCCGCGCCCAGAAGCCCGAAGACCGCAAGCGGGCCCTCAACCTGATGGTCGAGGTGCAGGCCGCCGAATTATCGGAGCTCGCCACCGAGCGCCGGTTCTCCGATATGTTGCGCGTGATCCAGGATTTCCGGCTGATCGCCATTGACTATGGCGGCGAGCGAAACCGCGAGCGGTTCCGCAAGGTGGCGGAGTACGTCCAACAGCATGCCCCCCAAGCCGAGATCAAGGCCCAGGCGGCCCAGATGGTCAAGGACTTGGGAAAATGAGGAGTCGAACCGTGATGAAAACCGTCCGTCGTGTCCCCCTCGCGCTGGTCGCGGCCCTCGTGCTGGCTGCCGCCGTGGCGGCCCAGGCCCAGACCCTGCCCGACCGCATCGTGCGCACCGGGGACCGCCCGCAGATTACCAACATCCGCATTAAAACCGCCGACCTCGACGGCGTGGTCTACCAGAAATTTCCAGGCCAGGGGGCCGAACAGAAGATCGCTCTGGGCGACATTGAAGATATTTCCTGGGGCGATATGCCCGGCGACCTGCGGCGCATCGACGTTCTCGTCCGGGGCGGAAAATACAAGGAGGCCCTGCCGCTGTTTGCCCGCCTGCCCGAGAAGATCAGCCGCGACTTTTGGTATCAGCCCTATCGCCATCTGCAGCACGGGCGGTGCCTGATCGAGACGAAGCAATATGCCGACGCTGTGCCCAAGTTTGACGTGGTGATCAACCGGCACGCGCAGTCGATGTATCTGTTGGATGCGATTCAGGGCAAGGCCAAGGCCCTGTTGGCGATGGGCGATTATGCCAAGGTCCCGGACGTGGTCAGCCGCCTGGAAGCGTTTGGCCCCCTCTGGAAGCTGCGCTCCCAGGTGCAGGCGGCCGAGGCCCACGTGCGCACGCCCGGCCAGGTCGGCGAAGCGGCCAGGCTCTACAAAACTATTGTGGACACCGCCGAGAAAATGATCGATAATCCGGGCGACCTGAGCGGCTCGCTCGATGAAATCCGCCGCCTGCATCAGAGCGCCCTGGTGGGCCGGGCCAACGTGCTGATCCAGCAAGGGCAGGCCGACGAAGCTCAGCGGTGGATCAACAGCGTCTCGGACAAGGTGACCGACCCGGCGGCGCGTACCAGCCTGTACATGGCCCTGGGCGATCTGGCAATGGCCGATGCCAAGAAGGAAGCGGACGCCGCCCGGAAGAAGCTGCGTTATAAAGAGGCCCTGTTGGCCTATATGCGGGTGTATATCCTTTATCCGGGGCAGACCGAGGTGATGCCCAAGGCGCTGTTGCAGGCCGGCACCGCCTCGATGCTGTTGGACACCGCGGCGGATAAGGCCCGCGCTCGGCAGTTGTTCCGCAAGCTCACGCAGGACTTCCCCAAGTCCCCGGAAGCCAAGGCCGCGACCCCGCATTTGCAGTCGCTGGGCGGCTAGGGGCGTGGAGTGCGGAGATCGGACAGATGTGGTTCGCTTCGGCCCGTCGTGGAGCGGGGCGAAGGGTTTTATAATTAGGAGAGAGGCAATGCCTGAATGGCGGAATCGTGGCAAGTTGGGTGTGATGGCTCTGGTGTTGGTGTTCGCGTGTGTGCTGGTGATCCCGGCGGTGATGGCGGCGGAGGATTCGACGCCTCCGGCGGCCGGTGCCGCTCCGACCGTACCGGCCGAGGGGATGTCCCTGTTCGACACCATCAAGGCCGGTGGTCTGATCGGTGCGGTGATCATCGTCTTGCTGCTCTTTGCCATTGCCCTGGCCATTGAGCACGGCTGGACCATCCGCCGCGGCGCAATTATGCCGCCGGAGCTGCTCGCCGATATCGAAGAGGCCTTCGACAAGGAGGAATACGAGCAGGCCATTGCCATCTGCGAGGAGCAACCGACCTTCTTCAGCAACGTCATCGCCGCCGGCCTGTCGCGCGTCAACGCAGGCTACACGCAGATTGAAGAGGCGATGGCCGAGGCCGGCGAGGAAGCCGCCACGCAGCTCCAGCAGAAGATCGGCTACCTCGCTCTCATCGCCAATATCGCCCCGATGCTCGGCCTGCTCGGTACGGTGCAGGGCATGATCCTGGCCTTCCAGCAGATTGCCACCGCCGCCGCCCCCAAGCCGGCCGAATTGGCCAACGACATCCAGTTGGCCCTGGTGACCACCTTCCTCGGCCTGATGGTCGCCATCCCGGTGATGTGCGTGTATCAATTCTTCAAGAATCGCGTCGAGAAGATCGTGCTCGAAGTCGGCGCGATCAGCGGCGAGCTGATGGCCCGGTTCCGACCTGTGGAGTAAGTCGCCATGCATGTGACCAAACGCTTTCACTCCCAGGATATGGAGATGAACATGACGCCGATGATCGACGTCGTGTTTCAGCTCCTCATCTTCTTCCTGGTGGTGTCGGAAATTGCCTCGTATGACCGGGTGGAGAACCTGACGCTTCCCGAAGCGAGCGAAGCGATCAACGAACAGGTGCTCCCCGACCGGCTGATTATCAGCATCGACCGGTTCAACCAGATCTGGATCGCCCGCGGTCAGCGCACCATGGAAGACGTGAAGCGCTACCTGCGTATCGAGCGGCAGATTCGCGGCGCCGGCCAGCGCAAAGTCAACCAGCCGGTCTTGATCCAGGCGGACTATAATTCCCGATGGCAGGTGGTGCAGGACATCATCGAGGCGGCCAACGAGCTTAAGTTCTGGCACCTGTCCTTTGCTGTCAAGATGAACGAGTAACGCTCAGGAGCGAACGGCCCATGCGATTCTTCAAGGACGGCAAAAAAAACGAGCACATGGAGCTGAAAATGACGGCGATGATCGACGTCGTCTTCCAGCTCCTCATCTTCTTCCTGGTCGGCACCAAGTTCCGCGTGCCCGAAGGCGAGTTGGAAGCCTACCTGCCCGAAGACGGCGCCCCGACCAGCCTCTCGCGCCGTCTGGAAGAAGTGGACGAAATCCGGGTCTCGTTATTTGTCACCCAGCGCGGGCCGGAGGCGATGCCGCGTATCGAAATCGACAACCGCCGGGTGCAGCCCACCGCCGCCATGGGCCGCAGCTCGATGGAGTGGCTCGAAGCCGAGCTGTTCCGCCTGGGCCAGAACAAGGCGATGCGCGAGACCGTCCCGATTATTATCGAGGCCGAGGCCGATCTGGCCTACCGATGGGTGGTCCAGACCTTGAACATCTGCCGCAAGGCAAGGTTCGAGAAGGTTCAGTTCGCTGCCTCCAAGCGCAATGCCCCCGACCCCTTTGCGGGACGAGCTCCGCCGGCCGCACCTTAGTTTCGAGAGGATTTCATATGATAACGCGCTGTGCTTTCAATATCCGTCGTTTGTCCGTGGGGTGTCTGGTGGCGTTGTGCCTGGCCCTGGTGGCTGCTCCGGCGTGGTCTGCCCAGGCCGAGGCCAAGGGTGCGGAGCAGGAGAAGGTCGTGGCCCGTGGCGGGGTGCGCTACTTCCCCAATGCCAAGCGTGTCGAAGTGGACGGCAAGCTGGTCTTGAGTGAAGGCCCCATCGAGTTGCTGGCCTGTGCCAAGGGCGGCAAGGAGTATGAATCGGTCATCTCTCTGGACGTGAACCCCGAAGTCCTGCATTTCTTCCTGTTGATGATGGGACTGAAGCCCGGCGAGACCGGCCCCAAGTTTCTGGGCGACCCCGACAACGCCCCCACCGGCAGCCCGGTGATCGTCGAAGTCCAATGGAAAGAAAACGACAAAGTGCGACGGGTCCGGGGCGAAGACCTCTGCTGGAACACCGTGGACCGGCGTCCGATGGAGCGAACCCACTGGGTCTTCGTCGGCAGCCGCATGGTGGAGGACCAGGAAACCGGCAAGAAGATGCTCTGGGTGAAGCGCGAGAAATCGATCATCACCGTCTATCGCGATCCGTACTCGCTGGTTGATCTGCCGCTGGCCTTGGGAGCCAACGACGATGCCTTTGTGGTGAACAAAGACGCGGTGCCCGAGGTGGGAACCGATGTTACCGTGATCATCACCCCCGCGACGGTTTCACCGGTTCAGACCAACGACGCCGGCGGGCGCGTGGTGTTGTTGGATGTGACCGGCGGCGGCCGCCTGCTGCTCGACCACCACGATCAACAGGACTTCACGGAAGCCCTCCGCAACCGCCTCGCGGACCGTCCCAAAGATTCCTACGAGATGACCCTCGACCACCTGGCCCCGGCCAAAGCCGTCGCCGAGGCGTTCCGCGCGGTCGCCGAAACCAAGGCCCCGCTGGGTTCCGTCAAGACCGTGCGGATGCGGCCCAACGTCATCGACCGATTGACCCTCGCGGTGGGCGACGACGGCATCACCATCAACGGGCAGCCGCTCACCGACCAGCGCGTCCTGGCCGCCAAAGAGCTGGCTCGGGAGCTGGCCAAGGACGGCAAGCAGACCGCCGGCGTGTCCATCCGGGTGAAAGACACCGGCCGCTTGAAGGAAGTCGCCAAGGCGGCCGCGATCTTCGAAGGCATCGAGGACCTGCCGCTGCGCATCCTCTGGCCCGCCGACAAACCGTAGTTTCTCCCTGAAACCGAAGGCAAACAAAAGGCCCGCTCATTGAGCGGGCCTTGGTCATCTGCGGGCGTTTCGGAGTGGGGTCAGAAGCGGGCGTTCTGTTCCGGCTCGATCTCGTAATCCACCAGAACCACCCGCTCGTCGTCGGGCGAGCCTAAGGCGTTGCCGTGCGCCCGGGAGTAGGAGTAGGAATCGTTGCGTTCACGGCATCCGGAGCAGATGCGATTCCAGGGGCCTTCCGAGAGGAAGGACGAGCTGCACGAGAGGCAGATCCTGGGGGCATATTTGACGGTGCGTTCGCGACGATAGGCCTGGGCGCGCAATCGCGACCGCTCCGCCGCACTATGGCGATTCACAATCTTGCTGCATTCGACCGAACAGTACTTCCTGCGTCCGGGCGGCACGGGCCTGCTGCATCCTTCGCGCTGGCAAATCATCGCATACCTCCCAAGCATTGGTTTCAGCCCCATGCTCTCGGCATGGGCCAGCGCCCGGCGGTCCGAGCGCTCCCATAATTATTTATCGACAGATGCCGCCCAAAACTTGAACGTAAAAGTGCCGAACACGCCGGGAAAATGGCAAGAAGCCGTTTTTTTCGCTCCGGAGGCCGAAGGGCAGGGCGTAGAATGCTTGGAAAGGGCGTTATCACTTGACGCATCCCGAAAGGGGCTGATATAATCGGCGCGTCCAAGTCTGTGGGTATCCTTCTGGCCGGCCTCGCGAGTATTGTATTTATGAAAAGTTCCCGTACTCAAGCTCGTCTGCTCTGCGCGGCGTTGCTTCTTCTCCTCGGTTCCGGTGTGGCCCTCGCCCAGCAAGCCCCCCCGGCGGAGCCGCCGCAGATTCATCGCGTGGACCCCAATGTCGTCTCCGTGCTCGGCGGGGCGACCATCTCGGTGTTGGGCGAGCATTTTGATATCGGCAGCGAGGAGCCGCCCACGGTCTGGGTCGGCGGCCAGCCCTGCACCGACGTCCGTGTCCACAGCAGCAGCCGCATCACCGCAGTGGTGCCCGCGTCCGCAGGAGCCGGGCCGGTGGATGTGGAGGTGCGCCACCCCGATGGAACCAGCGATACGCTGGCCGAGGGGCTTTGCTATGACGACGGGAAAATCTGGACGGCGACCTGGTTTCGGCTGAAGGGCCGGGCGATGTCGGCGTGGTATCTGCTGGCCGGCGGAGGCACCATCATGGTGCTGCTGGCGCTGCTGTCGATCTGCGCGGTGGCCTGGGTGTTGCACTGTGCCTTTGTGATCCGCCCCGGCCAGATCATCCCCAAGGGCCTGCTCGACAAACTCGGCGGCCACCTGGCGCGCGGCGAGATTCAAACCGCGACCGACACCTGCCGGCAAGACGGCAGCGTCTTCGCCCGCGTGGCGCTGGCCGCGCTGAAAAAATCCGGCGAATCAACCGAGAAGACCCGCGAGGTGGCCCAGGCCGCCGGATCGCGCGAGGCCGCCCACCTCTTCCAGAAAATCAGCTACCTCTCCAACATCGGCGTCATCTCCCCGATGCTTGGCCTGCTGGGCACCGTGTTGGGGATGATCCTCGCGTTCAAGACCATCGGGATGGGCGAAAGCGTCGCCAAGCATCTGCTGCTGGCGAGCGCGATTCATAAGGCGATGATCACCACCGCCGCCGGGCTGGTCATCGGTATCCCGGCGATGGCCTGCTACTACTATTTCCGAGGCAAGCTGCTGGGCATCCTCACCGATATGGAGCAGGTGACGGAAGAGATGGCCGAGGCCATTGCGGATGCAGGAGAAGAGCGATGAATTTTCGGCAGGTGATTGAAACCGGCGAGGACTCCTTCCAGATCGCTCCGCTGATCGACATCGTCTTCCTGCTGCTCACCTTTTTTATCGTGACCGGGGCGTTGGCCGCCCAGGAGAAGGAGACGGCGATCACTCTGCCGCGTACCACCGCCGCCGTCACCCGGCCCCGCGAGAAGCTGGACATCGTGGTCAACATCACCCGCGAGGGGCGAATCTGGATTTACAACAAGCGCTACAGCATCCAGGAGCTGCGCACCACGCTGACCCAGATGCAGGAAGCGGCCCGGGCGGTTCCCGTGTCGGTCATCATCCGGGCCGACAGCAAAGCCCTGCACGAGCATGTGGTGCAGGTTCTCGATGCCTGCTCCGCCGCGGGCATCGGCAGCGTGTCTTTTGTCAGCATCAGCGCCGGAAGAGGGTCTCGTGACTAGACACACAAGAGCAAACCCAGCGACCGGAGGGGCGAGGGCGGTCGGTATCCTCGTCGGGCTGGCCGTCGTGCTGCTGGCCTGTGGCGGGGCCGTGGCCCAGGAGGCCAAGCCGGAGTCCGACGCCGACCTCCAGTTTGAGTTTGCCAACAAACTCTTCCAGATCAAGGCCTACAAAACCGCCGGGGCGGAGTTCCGGCGCTTCCTTCGGGACTATCGGGAAGACCCCCGCCGTGAGGAGGCCCGTTATCACCTTGCCCTATGCCATTTTCAGATGGGCGAACCCAAGGAATACACCCGCGCCCTGGCCGAGCTGGCCACGCTGCGCAAGGAGTTCCCCGCCGGCAAGTTCATCCAGGACTGCCTGTTCCGCTCCGGGCATATCCGCTATCTGCTGGCGGACGCCAAAGGAGCCATCGCCGACCTCTCGGCCCTTCAGAAGCTGGAGGTGCGCTCCGATCTGATCATCCCGATGCACCATTTTCTGGGCCGCGCCCATCACGACCTGGGGCGGCACGAGCAGGCTGTGGCGCACCTCAGCCTGGTGGCCAAAGCCCCGAAGGAGTCGCCGCTGCGGCAGTTCGCCCTGGTGGTGCTCGCCGATGCCCAGCTCAAGCGGAAGCGTGTGGCGGACAGTGCCTCCGCCATCGAGACCTTGCTGCGCGACTATCCCCAGGTGCCCAACGCCTCGGAGATGTGGCTGAAACTGGGCGATGCCCGCCTGGTGCTGAAGCAATACAAGCCGGCCCTGGAGGCCTACGCCAAGGCCCCGAAGGACGGCCCCGGCCGCGACCGCGCGATGCTGGGCCAGGCCCGCGCGATGCTGGGGCTGAAGCAGTATCCCCAGGCCACCGACGCGGCCCGGACGCTGCTTAAGAGCTACAAGGAAACCCCGGAGACCAAGGGCCTTCAGGTGCCCGCCCAGTGCTGGTATATCATCGGGCTGGCGGCCTTCAATCGCGAGCAATACCAGCCGGCGGCCGAGGCCTTTACCTCGGTACTCGCCCGGGTCAAGCAGGGGGCCATGGCCGAGGACAGCGCCCACAAGCTGTGCTGGTGCTACTTCCGGCTGGGGCCGAAATACGCCAAACGGCTGGTGGCCGGCAGCGTGGAGTTCCGGCGGCTGTTTCCGCGCAGCCGTTGGGCGCCGCGCATCGTCTTCATCACCGCCGAGGGCTACCTCTGGCTGGAAGATTACGAGAACGCCATTGCCTATTACAAGCGGGTGGACGCGAAGGACGAGAATTACGCCGACGCCCTGTATCGGATCGCCTACTGTTATCACAAGCAGAAGAACGCCGATGCGGCGGCGAGGGCCTATGA
>CAZBCO010000039.1:0-4453 GCA_964490295.1 uncultured Planctomycetota bacterium | reverse complement strand
CCGGAAGCGGGTATCGAGGATCTCCCAGGCTTCAAGCATCGTCGCACGAAAACGGTCGTCCCCGGTCACCTCGGCCGCGTGGGCCATCCCGAGGATCACGAAGGCGAAATCATAAGCGCTCTTGCGTGGGTCAAGCACGTCGCCGTCCGGGCCGACCGCGTGGTACCAGCCGCCGTGCCGGCGGTCGCGGAAGCCCTCCGTCAGGAAGGCCGCCCCTGCGTTCAGAGCATCGAGATAGCGCCCGTCCCCCGTCAAGCGATAGCCCGAAGCGAGGTTGTGGAGCATCCGAGCTTGCGTGACCAGGGTGGCCGACTGTGGCGGAACCGGGCGCCATTGGCGGTCGACCGGCACGAGAAACGGCCCCTCGCTGCCAACGGCATGTTGCAGCCAGCGGGGCAGCAAATCATCCAGCAGAAGCGAGCGAAACCAAGGGATATGCTCTTCGAGTTTCTGATGCGGCATCGTCGGACTCCTTGACCTTTTGTCGCTATCTATCTTAGTCAAGAAGCCACCACATGACAACGGGCGACCTGAAGAGGCCGCCCGTTTCGAGATAAGCCATGGCCGCGATCAACTCCGGCGGCGGCGAACGATGAGCTGCAAAGCCCCCAGGCCGAAGAGTGCCAACGAGCCGGGTTCGGGGATGGCCGTCATCTCTGTATCGGCACAGCGCGTGCGGTCCATACGGCCGCTGTCGCGTTCGGGAACCGTGGCGTCGGATGGCACCTCGGCGAGAACTTCGGCGGGTGGGCCACCTGCGGACAATTCCGTCATCGGGGCGCGAACATCACCGCTGCTCGGAAGAGCAAACGCCAGCCCCGTCGCCGCCAGAACCACACCCAGATGTTTCATCATTCGCTCACCTCGAAACGAATCACTTTCAACAGAACACCCTGAATAACAGCAAAAACCATGCCAGAACTCGCATCTTTCCGAGAATTTTATTATAAGCGACTTATACATAAGCACTTAATCGATAATATTTTTTGTGGCCTTCTGGGACGGCGGGGGGCAATGTTGCATATTATCAACGCCGACTGATGTTATCAAGATGGAATTAGGAACCTAAAACACTGTAAAATAAAAACTTAGACCACGTCTATTTTTTTAGACACCCGTAAAACGCGAATGGGTATTCACGGCAACATGAAATCTTGATCCACCTTCCTTACACACTCCCACGACCACAGCTTTTTTCCTGAACCTATCGGATCTTATGATTGCCTCCGGCCGTCCTCTTGATAGGATAAGTATATATTGATCAGCATCTTACATGCTCGTCGGTTCACCGACCGATCAGGGGAAGAGGAGCAAGGCGATGAGATGATGGTTTTCCGGTGCGCGGTTGGTGATGCTCTTGTGGGTTGGGGGCGGGTTGCAAGGATGCTCCGGGCTTGAGGCGCTCCATCCGGCAAGCCGGAGTCGTTTCGCCAAACCGCCGACCGCGACGCTTTCCGAGGCAGGCCAGGTGGCCATCACGTTCACCCTGGCCGAGCCTACGGACTACGCGGTGTTCATCAAGAACGCCGACGGCCACACGGTTCGGCATCTGGCAGCACAGGCCGGGGGGCCGGAGCCGATGGCGGTGAGCCTGACTTGGGACGGTTGCGACGACGGAGCGTTCTGGCAACGAGCGTCGCCGCTTCGGGGCGCCCGGCGAACTCGACCGCCGCATCGGTGGCCCCCAGCTCCAGAGCGGCGGCTCGTGCCCGAACCGCTTGGGCTGTGGGTGCTCCCGATGCAGAATCTCCAAGTCACCGTGGCAGATACCGCAGGCGGCGATATGCAACAGCACTTGGTTCTCCTGGGGAACCAGTTCCTCCTCGGCAAGCTCCACGCGCTCATAGCCGACGATGCGGGCGACAGGTGTGCTGCGGGCGATGCGCCTCGGAGCGAACAACGTGGAGCAAACGGCACGGGCCTGGGGCCTGAACGATACCACGGTGGCAGAGGGGCTAAACGCCTGGACCGCCGTGAGTTATTAGGAGAGTTGCCGCGCGATCATCGGCATCCTGCGCGCCCAGCGCTGCAACGATATGCTGCCCCGCTACCTTCCGTTAGGGCAGGACTGGGGCCACAGCGAACAATGGATCGCCAGTAAGACAGGTTACGGAGCCTGCACGTTAGAGACCGGTATTGTGCATTGCCGCGAAGCCCACTTCTGCCTCGCGGTATTCTTCAAGCTGAACGAACATCGCAGCCCGCGCTTCAAGTGCCTGGCGGCCCCCCCCCGGTGCTGGCGGTCGCCGAGGCCTGCCGCTCCGTATACCAGAGCATGCTTTGCTGACCCGATAAACCGGCACGTCATACCAAAAGCCGCATTAACGCGGGCTCTCAGGGGTTGCTCGTCTCGCCGGATTCGTTAATCGAAGCCTGGGTCAGAACGTTGAGGCTCGGGGTATAGGTCATCCCCACGGCCGAGACATAGGCCACATCGAAGATATAGGTAAAGGTGCCGGACGCCGGCTGGGAGGAGAGCAGCACGGTGCCGTCCGCTCCGGTAACGCCGCCGGTCATGCTCATCCTCACGCCCCGCCAGATGCCGGCGACGTTGGCCCCGGCGAAGGGGGTGCCGTCTTTCCGCACAATGGTCACCAGGGCCGTGGCCACCAACTGGTCGCCCGACTTGGAAAGCCCCATCTTGATGGCCTTGACGTAAATCTCGTTGCTGGTGCTTTCGGTCACGGTGATAGCGACGGTGTCCTGGGCGGTGGCCCCCTTGTCGTCGGTCACGGTCAGCTTGGCGGTATAGGTGCCTGACTTGGTGTAAATATGCTGCGGGGAGGCTTCGCTGCTGGTCCCGCCGTCGCCGAAGGCCCAGGCGTACTTGACGATGCTACCGTCCGGGTCGCTCGATGCGGCGCCGGAGAACTTCACCGTCAGCGGCGCCGTGCCCGAGGTCGGCGTGGCCGAGGCCGACGCCACCGGGGGTTGGTTCGGCACCGTGCCCGAAATCGAGGCGCTGCTCTGCACGTTCGAGGCGGCATCATAGCGCAGCCCCGTCGCGGAGACGTTCGTAACCGTGAAGGTGTAGGTGAAGGTGCCGGATGCGGGCGGCGAGGTGAGCAGCACGCTGCCGTCGGACCCGGTGGTGCCGCTGACCGTGCTAGTGCTCGGCCCGCTCCAGGTGCCGGAGACCGTCGCCCCGGCGCAGACCGTGCCGTCCTTCTTGCCAATCGTTACCTTGGCATTGGCAATAAGTTCATAGCCCGAAGGAGCGGTGGACATCTCGATCTTCTTGACGAAGATGACGCTGCCGGGGTTCTCGCTCACCGTAATCGTGACGGTGTCCTGAGCGGTGGCTCCCTTGTCGTCGGTCACGGTCAGCTTGGCGGTGTAGGTGCCGGGGGTGGTGTAGACATGCGAGGGCGACATCTCGTTGCTGGAGCCGCCGTCGCCGAAATCCCAGGCGAACGCTTCAATCGTTCCGTCTGGGTCATAAGACTCTGAGCCGCAGAGGCTTACGCTCAGCGGGCCATACCCGGAGGTCGGATCGGCCGAGGCCATCGCCACCGGCGGCTGGTTGGTCTGCGTGCTGGTGATCGAGGCACTGGTCTGCACGTTCTGGCCGGGGTCATATTTCAGCCCCGATGCCGAGACATTGGTCACCGTAAAGGTATAGGTGAAGGTGCCGGATGCGGGCGGCGACTTGAGCAGGACGGAGCCGTCCGGCCCGGTGGTGCCGCTGACCGTGCTGCTGCTCGGCCCGGTCCAGGTGCCGGTGACCGTCGCCCCGGCGCAGGCGGTGCCGTCCTTTTGGACCACCGCCACCGTGGCGTGAGCTTCCTGCTGGGTGCCCGACGGGGCAAGAGCCATCTCGATCTTCTTGACGAAGATGACGTTATTCGGATCCTCGGACACGGTAATCACCACGGCGTCCTCGGCGGTCGCGCCGCGGCCGTCGGTGATGGTCAGCTTGGCGGTGTAGGTGCCGGCCTTCCAATAGGTTTTCTCCGGGCAGACGCCGCTACCGGTGGTCCCGTCGCCGAAGTTCCATTGATAGGAGGCGATCTCGCCGGAGGCGGTGGAGGCCGCGCCGTCGAAACTCACGCCCAACGGCTCCATCCCGGAGGTCGGCGATGCCTCGGCGACCGCTTCGGGCGGTGCGGGGGCGGTCTCGCTGTAAGTCCAGTCCAGCCAAGCATATTTCTGGGCCGCATCGGCCGTCTGGGGCACGTTCTGGGCCTGGCCCACCAACACGTCGCCCTGGTCCGTGACCTGCCAGAGCTTGAACGATTTAATGGCCGCCGAGTCGCCTTGGGTGCTGTCATAAAGCCCCACGAACCAGCGCTTGGTCGAGCCAACCGAGGGTGTCAGGTCGGTGAAGTCCATAAAGAAGGTGCCGTCCACCGCCGTGGTGCTGCCGTTGAAGGCATACGGCCCGCCGGCAAAGGACAGTACGCGGTAGGGCGTCCAAGAGGACGAAGGCGTGGTCTTGCCCACGTCAGATAGC
>CAZBCO010000038.1:0-6382 GCA_964490295.1 uncultured Planctomycetota bacterium | reverse complement strand
GTTGCCGCAGATGATCCGGTGGCCCGGGAGCAGGGGATTGCCCGCCGGATGTTGCGCGATCTGATCGCCGTCTTCGCCGAGAGTAATCTGGCGACCCTGCGAGCCAGAGTTGCCGAGCTTGAAGGCCACTTCCAGGCGGAATACACCGGCTTGAAGGAGCCGCCGCACGTCCAGCGGCTGAAGGGTGCCGCCCGCGAGTGGGAGGTCGAATGTCTCTGGGGCTATTTCGGCTGGAACTGCTCCCACGTTTCGCATCTGCGGCTGGGGTTTTACACCGGCGACATCTTTACGCCGGAGCCGACGGTGGAGCGCGACGTGCGGCCCATTCTCGACCTGCTGCGGCGCACCAAGCCGGACGTGGTGACGCTGGCTCTGGACCCCGAAGGCAGCGGCCCCGACACGCATTACAAGGTGCTCCAGGCCACGACCGAAGCGCTGGAGCAATACTGCTCGGAGACCGGACGGAGCGACATCCGCGTCATCGGCTACCGCAATGTCTGGTGCCGATTCCATCCCGCCGAAGCCGACATCATCGTGCCCGTTTCCCTGAACATGTTTGGTGTGATGAAGGCCGCCTTCGACAATGCCTTCCTTTCGCAGCGCGATGCCTCGTTCCCCAGCTACGAGCACGACGGCCCGTTCAGCGAACTCGCGCAGCGGATTCAAGTCGAGCAATACCAGACGATCAAGACCTGTCTGGGGCGAGGCTGGTTCTACGAGCACCCCAACGCCTTGATTCGAGCCACGCGGGGGCTGATCTATCTCAAAGCGATGACCATCGACCAACTCGACCGCCATAGCCGGGAACTCCGGCGGGCCACCGAGGAGGGGACTGGGCCGGTCGCCTGACCCGGTTTTTGTTGGGCGATGTCCCGCACACTGGCGTGGCCCCGCCGCCTCGGTATAATGTTCACCCAGTTGGTCGCTTGTTTGACGGATAACCACAAAGGAGACGCCATGCATTCCTTGAGATTTCGGCAGGTCCACCTGGATTTCCACACGTCGCCGGCGATTCCCGGTATCGGGGCGGCCTTCGACCGCAAGGCGTGGCAGGAGGCTCTTCGGCGCGGGCATATCAACTCGATCACCTGCTTTGCGGTCTGCCATCATGGGTGGAGCTACAACAACACGCAGGTCGGTCGGCGGCATCCAAACCTGGATTTCGACCTGCTGCAAGCCCAGTTCGATGCGGCCAAGGAGATTGACGTCAACGTGCCGGTCTACATCAGTGCCGGTGTGAATTGCCGGGTGGCCGAGGAGCACCCCGAATGGCGGGAGATAACGCCTGAGGGCCGCTACGGCGGCTGGGCGGCCAGCCCGCTGACGCCAGGCTTCCGTAAGTTGTGCTTCAACAGCCCCTACACCGACGCTCTCTGCGAGCTGATCCGCGAGACGGTGGGGCAGTTCCCGAACTGCGACGGCATCTTCCTTGATATTGTGCATCAGGGTCAATGTTGCTGCGAGGCTTGTATGCAGAGCATGGCCGAGCGCGGGCTGGATCCGACCAAGGAAGAGGATCGCCTGGCGATGGTCGAGCAGACGATGGAACGCTACTACCGCGAAACCGTGGCGGCTTGCCGCGTTGGCCGGCCGGACATGCCGGTTTTCCACAACAGCGGCCACATCCCGCGCGGGCGGCGCGACCTCCTGAAATATTTCAGCCATCTCGAAATCGAATCGCTGCCCACCGGCGGGGGGGGCTACGACCACTTCCCGGTTTCTGCCAAGTACTGTAAGAATCTGGGCCTGGATCTGTTGGGAATGACCGGCAAGTTCCACACGACCTGGGGTGAGTTCGGCGGTTACAAGCATCCCAACGCTCTGCGTTACGAGTGCGCCGCGATGCTGGCCTTCGGCTCGAAATGCAGCGTGGGCGACCAGCTGCATCCGACCGGTGCGATGGACCCGAGCACGGTCGAACTGATCGGCCAGGCCTATGCCGATGTCGAAGCCAAGGAAGCCTGGTGCGTTGATGCGGCCAACGTCGCCGACGTCGCGCTGGTCTCCAGCGCCTCCGCCAACCGCGGTCGCGGCGAGCGGGCCAATGCACCGGACGACGGGGCTTCGCGCATGTTGCTGGAAAGCCAGATTCTTTTTGACGTCATTGATCCGGACATGCCCCTCAACGCCTATCGCCTGGTGATTCTGCCCGACGATATCGCTATCGACGGTGCTTTGAAAACATCGCTCGACGCCTATCTGGCCGGGGGCGGCAAGCTGATGCTGACGGGAAGCAGCGGGCTGGAGCGCGACCGGGAAGATTTTGCTTTGGATTTGGGCATCGACCACGAGGGGCTGAGCGAGTTTCAACCCGATTACGTGCTGCCGTGCGAGGCGCTAAGTCCGGACTTCGTCCGCCAGCCGCTGGTGATGTATCTGCCCTCCCGGCGCATCCGGGTGCGGGCAGGTTCCGAGGCCGAATCCCTCGGCCAGATCTTCGATCCGTATTTCAACCGGAACTACAAGCATTTCTGTAGCCACCAGCACGCTCCCGCTCGGCCGGAGCCTTCGGGCTATGATGCCGGGGTGCGATACGGGGCGCTGCTTTATCTGGCGCACCCCGTCTTCTCCATCTATCGTCATTACGGGGCCGTGGCTTACAAGCACTACGCGATGAACGCCGTGCGCATGATGCTGGGCGAGGCCATCGGGCTGCGTTCCAATCTTCCCTCCACCGCTCGGGCCACCCTGACGCGGCAGGCGGCCCATCGGCGGGACGTGTTGCACCTGCTGCACGCGGTGCCGGTCAATCGCGGCGGAGCAGCGTCGCCTTCCCCGGAGGGGCTGGTCCGAGGTTCGTCGCCGGTGGATGTCATCGAAGACATCCTGCCGCTCCGAGAGGTCCGCGTGTCGTTGGCCCTGCCGAACCCGGTGCGGCGGGCGACGTTGGAGCCGCAGGGCACGGAACTTCCTATAACCCTCACTGCCGAAGGTCGTGTGGAGCTGTTGGTGGATGTCGTGGAAGGCCACCAGATGGTCGCGCTGCATTATTGACGTCAGATGGGCCGAGCACGTTTCAGAACAGCCCCTTGAAGGGCTGGTTGGTGAGCGGGCCGGGCTTGCAGCCGCAGGGGCCGTCTTTCAGGCACGCCCCGCAGCTCGGGCAAAAGCCCCGACAGTCGGGCCGACACAGCGGCTTCATCGGCGTGGCCAAGCCCACGGCCTCGATGATCATCTCGCCCAAGTCCACCAGGCCGCTGTGATAATACTGCACCTGCTGGCTTTCGCGTTGAATCTTGTGGCCGAGGCAATCGTCCACGTTCTCGGCCCGGAACGGCAGGAACAGCGCATCGCCCGCTCCGTGGACCTCGGCCTCGAACGGTTCCAGGCATCGCGAGCATTCGAGGCCCAACCGGGTCGAGACCTCGATATGCACCAGCACCTCTTCCTGAATCTTATCGATGGTTGCCTGGATGGTGATCGGTGCGCGAAAGTCCAAACCCGACGAGGCGGCGACGTCGCCGTATTCCGCCGCATCGACCGAGACGGTAATACGGTGCCTGCCGCGCTTCAAACTGGGGACGGCGATTTGCATCCGTAAGGCTCCCCGGCTTCACCTCGAAAACAGCTTTTCATACTCGCGGGCAATGGCATCGACCATCACCGGCGCGGGGTAGCGGCCCTTGCAAAGTTCGCGCCCGGCTTCCGCCAGGCGACGGGCGTGGGCCGGGTCGGCCAGGGCCTCGCACACCGCCTGCCCCAGTCGGTTGATGGACTGGGCCGGGCCCAGCCAGCCGGTCTGTCCGTCAATCACCACCTCGCGGGCGCCGTCCACGTCGTAGGACACCACCGGCACGCCCGCCAGCAGGGCCTGGGGCAGGACGCGGGCCAGCCCCTCGCGCAGCGAGGTATGCACCACCAGGTCCATCGCCGCGACGAGTTCGGGAATCTCGCGGTAGTCCCGCAGCCCCGCCCAGACGATGCGATCGTACACCCCCTGCTGCCGGGCCAGGGCCTCCATCTCGGCGCGGATATGGCCGTCGCCGACGAACAGGAACCGGGCCTTGGGGTGGCGAGCGAGGATGTTGGGAGCGGCCCGGAGCACAAACTCGTGGCCTTTCAACGGGCTGATCCGCGCAATCACACCGACGACCTGGTCGTCGTCCGACAAGCCGAGGGCGGCACGTGTCGCGGCCCGGTCGTGTTCCCCGTGCAGATACGGCTCGACGTCCATCCCGCTGTAAACCGTGACGAACTTCTCGCGGGGGGCAATCCCCGCAGCCACCGCCTGGTCGGTCATTGCGTCGCACACGCACACGAACAAGTCGGTGTACTTCGCGCAATAGCGTTCGAGAGCGATGTAGAGCCGGTTGCGCCACCAGGACTCGTAGTTGTGAAAGGGCAGCCCGTGGATGCCGTGGACGATTCGCGGCACCTTCTCGGCTCGAGCCGCGGCCCGCCCCAGGATGCCCGCCTTGGAGCTGTGGGTGTGGACGATGTCGGGCCGAAGCTCGCGGAAGCAGCGGCGCAGCTCCCGGTAGGCCCGGCGGTCGCGCAGCGGGTGGATTTCGCGGCGCATCGCGTCGATGACCACCACCTCGACGCCCATCTGCCGGGCATCGTCCAGCAGGTCGCCCTCCGGCCCGATGGCCGGGCCGGTGACCAGTGTGACCTTGAATCGCGGGTCGGCCTGAAGCCCCCGGCAGGTCAGCAGCGTATTCTCCTGCGCCCCGCCGCGAATGATCCGGGTAATGACATGCACCACGTTCAACGGTTTATCGGCCATCTTCGTCCTCGTGTTTTTGACGAGCGATTATAGGCCCGTCCGCCGTATCGGTCAATCCGCACTCGTGGCCGGTTGGCGCTCGCGTTTTTCCTTGCTACTGCTTGACCTTATCAGCGGCGGGCGTATACTAATGCAACGAGAGCTTTTGGGGTATCATGCGCTATGGCCGAGCTGTACGACAGGTTGAACGAGGTGCTCATTGCCGATGGCGGGATGGGGACGCAGCTCTTCGCCCTTGGGCTGGAGGGCGACTGCCAGGAGGCTTGGAACGTCGAGCAGCCCGACGCGGTGGAGGGTATCCATCGCCGCTATGTCGAGGCCGGGGCGCAGGTCATTCTCACCAACACCTTCGGTGCCAACCGCTGGAAGCTGGCCAAATCGGGCCACGAGGCCGACCTGGAACGCTTTTGCCGAGCGGGCGCAGAGAACGCTTTGGCCGCTGCTCGGAACCAGGATGTGTTTGTGCTGGCGGACATCGGCCCCAGTGGCGAACTGCCGGAGCCGTACGGGACACACCGCGTCGCCGAGTTCGAAGACCTCTTCGCCGAGCAGATCGCATGCCTGATGGCCGCCGGCTGTCACGGGGTGCTGGTCGAGACGATGATCAGCTCCGCCGAGGCGACGGCAGCGGTGCGCGCCGCGAAGCGCGTCGGCTCGTTCCCGGTGATCGCCTCGATGACCTACTCGGCCGGTAGCCGCGGCTATCGCACAATGATGGGCGAGGCGGTGGGCGACGTGGTGCCCCTGCTGCTGGAGGCGGGAGCCGATGCGGTGGGCGCCAACTGCGGGCTGGGTGTCGGCCAGATGCTGGAAGTGGTCGCCGAGATTCGCCGGGCGACCCCTGGGCCGGTCTGGGCCAAGCCCAATGCGGGCAGCCCGCAGCTGGTGGATGGCCGCACGGTTTATGACGAGTCCGCCGAGGTCTGGGCGCCCCAGATGCCCCGCATTGTTGCCGCCGGAGCCAACCTGGTGGGCGGGTGCTGCGGCACCACGCCCGAACATATTGCCCAAGCCGCCGAAGCTATCCGAGCGGCCCAACCTCCTGCATCCAGCGAGGATGATCATGCCTGAGACAGTGCTGATTGTTGAAGACGAGCCGGATATGCTGATGGGGCTGGAAGACACGCTGGCCGATGAAGGCTACGAGGTGCTCACCGCTTCCAACGGCAAAGATGGCCTCAAAACCGCCGAGGAGACGGCTCCGGATTTCATCATTCTCGACGTGAAAATGCCGGAGATGGACGGCTACCAGGTATGCCGGGCGCTCCGGAAAAGGGGGATGAAGACCCCGATCATCATGCTCACCGCGGGCGATAGCGAGGCGGAAAAAGTGGAGGGCCTGGAAGCCGGGGCCGACGACTACGTCACCAAGCCGTTCAGCATGCGAGAATTGCTGGCCCGCATTCATGCGGTCAAACGCCGCGCTGCCGGTTCGCGCGAGCAGGTCCGATCCTTCACCTTCGGCAACGTGACCCTCGATTTCGATCACCAGACGCTGACCAAAGGCGAGACCGTCATGAAGCTTTCGTCCTGCGAGTCCGAGCTGCTTCGTCTGCTGATCTTCCGACGCGGCGAGGCGGTGACCCGCAAGGACATCCTTACCGAGGTCTGGGGCTACGACTATCCGCCCGACACGCGGACCGTCGATAACCACAT
>CAZBCO010000037.1:0-8034 GCA_964490295.1 uncultured Planctomycetota bacterium | reverse complement strand
CAGAATGACCGCCTTCCGAATCCGCATACGACCTCCTTAAGCTGATACTGATCATATCCTCCGAAGGGGGCGAGCGTCAACGATTTTCGGGCGGAATGTCCCCCGGGCCGACCGTTACGGGCGTCCGGTCAGAAAAGCATTGGACGCCGGGCGGCTGCTGCGCTACTATCGGCTCGTGCAACGGCAGCGTGGCCGCCTGGTTTTTATGGAGAAAGGGACTATTTTGTTCGGACAGGGCAAGGCGTTGGATTTTGTGTGTGTGGGCAGCGCGACGCAGGATGTGTTTGTCAGCAGCGATGCTTCGACCATCGTGACGCTCAATGAGATGCACCGCGAGCAGCAGTTGTTGGCGTTCCCCTACGGCGGCAAGGTCAACGTCCGGCACATTGAGTTCACCACCGGCGGCGGGGCGACGAACTCGGCGGTCTCGCTGGCGCGCCTCGGTGCCCGCAGTGCCTTCCTCGGCAAGCTCGGCCCCGACCAGGTCGGGCGGCTGATTCTGGAGGAGCTCGAAGGCTACGGCGTCGATGCTTCCTATCACTTGACCGATGCTCAGCACTCGACCGGCTATTCGGTGATCCTCACCAGCCACGAGGGGGATCGGACCGTGCTCACCTATCGCGGCGCCAGTACCGAGATGACCCCGGAGGAAATCGACTGGTCGCTTCTGAATGAGACCGCGTGGATTTATGTCACCTCGCTGTCGGGAGGGTCCGCCTCGGTGGTCGGGCCGCTGTTTGCCCGCGCCGCCCAGGCGGGCGTCCGCATCGCCTTCAACCCCGGTTCGGCACAGCTCAAGCTGGGGCTGGAGGGCCTGTCGGATATCTTGCCCGACGTGGATGTGTTGCTGGTCAACAAGCACGAGGCCGAGATGCTGAGCGGGGTGCGGCCCTTGAAGGACGTGATCTGCGAGGCGCGGTGTCGGGCTTGCGGGCGCTATCTGTCTGCTTGTCCTCCCGGTGCGTTGCGGCAGCGTGAGCGGCTGGCACCGGAGCCGCTGGATGGTTACGGCGACCCTCCGGGGTGTCGTCCGGAATGCCCGCCGGACGAGATTGAGATTGTGGCCTGGCCGTTCAACATGTCCGAGGCCATCGCCGTGTTGACCGATGCCGGGGTCGGCGTGGTGGTTGTGACCGACGGGGCCAATGGCGTGGAAGCCAGCGACGGCGAGGTGCTTTATCGAATGGTGGCCCAGGAGGTCAAGGTGGCCAGCTCGCTGGGCGCGGGCGATGCCTTCGGCTCGGCGTTCACCCTGGAGTTCGCGCGCAGCGGCGATATCGGGCGGGCCTTGGCCCTGGGGACCGCCAACGCCGGCTCGGTGATTCAGGCCATCGGAGCGAAGAACGGCTTGCTGGCGGCGGATGAGGCCGAGGAGGTGCTCCGGCGGTTCCGGGGCGACGCCCTGCGGCGCTACCGCCTGGCCGACGTGGTGGCGGTGGGGCGGTCGTGAGGTGCGGCAGCCTCGCCGGAGACAAGGTGGAAGGAAACAGCGTTTAATGGATTTGAACAAGGAAAGGGAGGGCACTGTGGCTCGAACGTTTATCAATGAACTCAAGACCGGTGACGAGGTCAGGCAGCCGTTTCTGATGCGCGATAAATCGCTGAAGAGCGCGCGGAACGGCTCGTTGTACATGCAAATGCAACTGGCCGACCGGACCGGCCAGATCAACGGCCGCATGTGGGATGTCGAACGGGAGTTGTTTGAATCCATCCCGCAGGATGATTTTGTGATGGTCAGAGGCCAGGTCGAGACCTATCAGAACCAGCTTCAGTTTATCGTCAAGACCATCGAGCCGCTGCCCGAGAGCGCGGTCGATGTCGCGGATTTTCTGCCCGCCACCGAGGGCGATGTGGAGCAGATGTTCGCCCGCCTTATCGAAATCGCCAAGGTCGTGAAGCAGCCCGGCCTGCGCAAGCTGTTGGCGGCGTTCTTCAAGGACGAGGAGGTCGCGGCCAAGTTTAAGCGCGCCCCGGCCGCCACCGGAAACCATCACGCCTTTATCGGCGGGCTGCTGGAGCACACCTTGAGCACCGCCGAGCTGGCCCTGAACGTGGCCGATCACTACCCGAAGATTAACCGCGACCTGCTGATTACCGGCGTACTGCTGCATGACCTCGGCAAAATCGAAGAGTTCCACTATGATAAGAGCTTCAGCTATAGCGATGCAGGCAACCTGCTCGGCCACTTGTACATCGGCGCCCGGATGATTGAGGAGCGGTCGAAAGACATCCCCGAAATGACGCCCGACCTTTTGCTCGATCTCAGCCACCTGGTGCTCAGCCACCACGGGGAATATGCATACCAATCGCCGAAACTGCCGATGACCTGTGAAGCCCTGATCGTTCACTATATCGATAACCTCGACGCCAAGGTCAACGCCTTCCAGGCCGCCCTGGCCCGCGACGCCGACCCCGACAGCCATTGGACCGAGTGGAACCGGATGTTCGAACGCCGCCTGTTCAAGGGCCACGGGAAAGTGGACGGCTGATGGCAGCGAAGCGCAGCGGCGATATTGCAAACTCGGAGGGCTCCGTTCCCCCCGCCGGCTCCGAGACCATCGTGGCCACCTCTACCGCGGCAGGCCAATCGCCGAGGGCCATCGTGCGCCTGAGCGGGCACGACGCGGTGCGCCTTGCCGCCGAGGTGTTTGAGTGCGACCCGCCGCTGGCCGAAACGCCCACCTATCGCGCGGTGGAGGGAACCCTGGTGCTCCCGGCGGACGGCCTGCGTTGCCCGGCCACGGCCTATGTGATGCGCGCTCCGAAATCGTACACCCGCGAGGATGTGGTCGAGCTGCATACCTTCGGCTCGGCCCCGTTGCTGGCCGCCCTGACCGAGGCCCTGCTGGCGGCGGGAGCGCGCCCGGCGGAAGCCGGGGAGTTTACCCGCCGGGCGTTTCTCAACGGACGGATTGATCTGACACAGGCCGAGGCGGTCCAGGCCATCATCCAGGCCCGTTCAGAGGCCGAGCTTCGGCTCTCGCAAGCGCAGGTCGGCGGAGCGTTCCGCGACGCGGTCGAGGCCCTTCGCCTGGAGATGGCCGAGCTGCTGGCGCTGATCGAAGCGTCGATTGATTTCGTCGATCAGGACATCGAATGGCTCGCCCCGGAGGACGCCGCCCAGCGTCTTGGGGAGCTGGCCGAGCGGGTGGCGTCGCTGGCGGGTGCGGAGCCGGCGGCCCCACCCAAGACGGGCATCGCCACGGCCATCTGCGGCCCGCCCAACGCGGGCAAGTCGTCGCTGCTCAATGCTCTGGCCGAATGTGATCGGGCCATCGTGACCCCCGTCGCCGGCACCACCCGCGACACCATCGAGCACCCGGCCACCTTCGGGGGGGCGACCTTCCGATTGATCGACACCGCGGGAATCCGCCGGACCGACGAGGCGATTGAGGGCGAGGCCATCCGCCGCTCTTCCAATGAGTTCACCACCGCCGATCTGGTGCTGATGGTGCTGGACGGCTCCGCCGAGATGTCCGAGGAGGTGCGCTCCCTCTGGAACCGACTTGCCAGCCTGCCGGTCCCGGTGATCGCCGTGGTCAACAAGGCCGACCTGCCGCAACGGGTGACGGCGGGCGATGAAGGGGGCCTGGCCCACCGAGGCTCGGTGGTGGCGGTGTCGGCCAGAACCGGAGCCGGATTGGACGCTTTGCGTTCCGAGATGGTGCGGTTGGTCCGCTCCGCCTCGATCGACCTTTCCGCGCACAATTTCTGGCTGGGTTCCCGCCACCGCGAGGCACTCCGTCGAGCGGCCGAGGCCCTCGGCGCCGCGCGTAAGGCGTTTGACGATGCCTTGGGGCCGGAGTTCGCGGCCGCAGACCTCCAGGCCGCGCTCGTCGCCCTCGGCGAGATCGTTGGTCGCACCACGCCCGACGAGGTGCTGGACACCATCTTCTCCCGGTTTTGTATCGGCAAATAGCCGCGGCGAGGCTCACGCCGAAAAATTAGATTTATAGTATTGCTCCGTGTCTCGTTTTGCCATAAAATAAGATTGTATCAGAGGCCGGCCAGTTCAGTATGCAAGGAGTTATCGATGAAGTGGTTGCTTGGGTTGGTGTTGATGGTGTTCGCGTGTGGGGCCTCGTTCGCGGGTGAGGCGTTGCCGTTCAAGGTGCGCCCCGAGCGCCCGCGTATCTGGATTCGCGCCGAAGAATGGGCGGGGCCGAGCATTCCCAAGCTCAAGAAATGGTTCAAGCTGCCGGAGTATGCGAAGCGCGGCGTGGCCGGCCAGCGGCCGTTGCAGTATCTGGTCAACGGCAATCGGCAGGCGGGTGCGGCAGCGGTGGAGCAGCTCCTGAAGATGCGCATCAGTGGTGGTTCGCCCAGTTACACGGGCGCCTCGGCCCAGCAGATGGCCGCCTATTACGACTGGTTGCGGGACCATCCCGCTTTCACCGAGGAGAAGCGGGCCAAGGTCATTGCCCAACTGGAGCGAAGCGGCGATTATTTCCGGCGCTATGTGACCACGCGAAGCGCCCCGATATACTACTCACGTTACCCCGGAGCGATCGGCGGCCTGTGCGTCATCGGGTTGGCCCTGCACGGCGACAGCCCCAAGGCCGAGGCCTACCTCGCCGCTGGGTACAAGGCGTTCGTCGAATACGGTAAGGCTCGGCAATATGAGGATGGGGCGTCGGCCGGCGGGTCGTATTCCTACTATCATACCTTTCCCGCGCTGGCCCGCACGGTGATCGCCTTCGAGAGCGCCACCGATGCCGAGCTGCTCACCTTCATCCGGGAGAAGCAGGGCAACTGGCTCGAACGCCAACTGCTCTGGCAAATCTGGGCGACGCGGCCGAATGGCTATTTTGTGAAAGAAGGCGACCTCTGGCAGCAGCCCGACAAGCGCCAGACGAAGTTCCAGATCGACCAGCTTACGCATATCCTCAACAACGGCTACGGGCGCTCCCACGCGGACCTGATGTCCAAGCGCTGGGGCGTGAATGATTACCATCGCAGCTACGTCTGGGAGTTCTTTGTCTTCAACAACCCCGACGTGAAGCCCCTGCCGCTGGACGGTCTGGGTAAGGCGGAGTTGTTCGCACGCGACAGTCATGGGTATGTGTTCTTCCGCGACGGATGGGACCAGGGCCTCGGCAACACCCATATCTTCTTCCGATGCGGCGAAGGGTTCGATGTCCACAGCAATCGAGGGGCGGGGGCGTTTGATGTCTTCCGGCATCGAACCCTGGCCGAACGGGCCAACAGAGATTATCCCAAAGACGGCAAAGACGACCATATTCAATACTCCAATGTGGTGATCTTTAACGGCCACGACCACCGCAAGACCGAGATAAAGCAGGATATCCAGATCAACTTTGCCGGGTTCATGGCGCAGAAGAAACGCTACAAGGCCGAGCTGGCCAGCATCGTGGATTTCGAGGTGAAGGATGAGTACGCCAGAGTCAAGGGCGACATCTCGGAGGCGGTGAAGCAAGACTGCAAGCTGTGGACGCGCGAGCTGGTCTTCCTGGGCTACAAATACCTGCTGGTGTTGGATCGGATCGAAACCCAGGACAAGCCGGTGCAGCGCACCTGGCAAATCCACTTCACCACGCAGCCTACGGTCGATGGCCCGCTGGCCTCGGCCGTCGCGGGCAAGGGCAAGCTCTTCTGCCGGACGCTGCTGCCCAAGGACGCGGTGGTGTCCGGCAAGCCGGTCCGCAATTATTTCCGGCACGCCGTGACCACGCCGGACAAGAACGAGCGCAAGACCACGTTCCTGCACGTCCTCTATCCGACCGAGGCGACGGTCGAGGCGATGCCCGAAGCGACGGTTAAGCAGGACGGCGAGAAGCTGACCGTCACGGTCGGGGAGCTGTCGTACACCTTTGAGCCGTAAGATGAGGGCGCTGGCCGGTGCCTGAACTGCCCGAAGTGGAGCGAGCCCGGCGCTATCTGGCGCTGACCTCGCTGCATCAAACCCTCACTGATGTCGAGGTTGGCGACCGGAGAATACTCCGGGCCACGTCGCCGGCAGAGCTGCGTGCCGCACTCATCGGCCGGTCGTTGGTGGGAACCCAACGGCACGGCAAGTTCATGTTCGCCGGGCTTGAGGGTGGGGGCCATCTGGTTCTGCATCTCGGCATGTCCGGCCGACTCAAGGCGTTCCGGTTTTCCGAACAACGGCCCGGTCATGTGCGGCTATTGCTCCGGTTTCGCAGCGGCTCGCACCTGGCCTTTGTTTGTCCTCGCCTGTTCGGGCAGGTGGGATTGGCCGACGACCCCGCACGGTTCATCGCCGAGCGCGGGTTTGGGCCGGATGCGTTGCGGGTGAACCGGCAGGAGTTCCGGGAGCGGATACGGCGACGTGCCGGGATGCTCAAGCCGCTGTTGATGAGCCAGCGTATCGTGGCCGGGCTGGGCAACCTCTACGTGGACGAGATGCTTTTTCAGGCCGGGCTGCATCCGACCGTCCGGGTGGCCGACCTGCCGGACGACGCGCTCGACCGCGTCTACACCCTTATGCGGCGGGTGCTGAAGCTGTCCATCGGGCGGGACGCCGATTTCACCAGATTTCCCGACAGCTACCTGCTGCGCGACCGCCGAGCCGGGCGACGTTGCCCGCGATGCCGCGACACCGAGCTGGTTCGCACCGTTGTCGGTGGGCGCGGCACCCTTTTTTGCCCGACCTGCCAGCCGCCTTGACCTTCGGCACGAGCGGGCGCCTATTTGCCCGGATCCCATCGACCGACGAGCCGCTCGAAGCACGGGGCGGGGAAGTGCTCCTTGAAGAGGCGGTAGTACCAGAGCTCCTTGGGTGAGTTCAGCACGTAGCCTTCCGAGGTATGCCGTGTCGCGTCGTTGAAATCCCCGTCGGCCAGATGACGGCGCGCGATTTCGTCCATCACATTGTCGGTGCCGGTGCCGCCCGAAAAGCGGAGCTTGCTGCGTTTGTAAATCACGTCGGGCAGCAAGTCTTTGAACGCCTCACGCAACAGCCACTTTTCCATCAGCCCGTCGTCCAGACGGTGGATTTTCCAGTCCACCGGCAGATGGGCCGCGAAGGCCATCACCTCGGTGTCGATAAACGGTGTCCGGTAATGGATGGCGTTGCTCATCATCGAACGGTCGAGCCGCTGGACCGCGGTGTTGTAGGCGATCGCCACCAGGCGCTGCATCATGCGCAGCCGCCCGGACTCGGAGGGGACGTCTTTGAGCAGGTGATAACCGCCGAAGAGCTCGTCGCCGCCTTCCCCGCTTAAAATACAATTCGTGGTCTGGCGGGCCAGGTCGGAAGCAAAGAGGTTGGAGAGGGTGCCGCTGACGCAGTCCTCGTCGAAGGACTCCATCGTTCGCACGGCGCGGGGGACCAGCTCCTCGATGTCCGCTGCCGAGAAGATGCGGATCTCGTGCTGCATGCCGAGATGCTCGGCGACGATCTTCGCATAGTCAACGTCCGGCGCTCCGCCCTCGTAGCCCACTGTCAACAGGGGCATGTCGCTTCCCAGGGCCTTCACCGCGGCCGCGATGATCGAGCTGTCGAGGCCGCCACTGAGCAGGCAGGCCCCGACGGCGCCGTCCTCCAGGCGCCGTTCGACGGCTCGCATCAAGCAGTCGCGCAGGGCTGCCGCGGCATCCTGCCAGTTGTCGGGCACGGTCACCTCGTACGACTTCGGAATATATCCTGCGACGCCGCGAGCCGAGGAGAACGTGGTGGCGGGCAGCAGCTCGGTCACATCCTCGCTGACGCCGACCAGAGCTTTCATCTCGGAGGCGAAGCAGAGGTCGCCGTGCGACGTGGCGCCCCGGTACAGCGGGCGAACGCCCACGGTATCCCTGGCGAGGAGCACGTGATCCCCCTCGATGACGGCCACGGCGAAGACGCCCTCCAGGTGCCCGGCAAACGTCATTCCGTATCGCTTGTAGAGGCCCAGGGCCACGTCGGCGTCCGATTGCCCCGGTTCGCGTGGGTTGTAGGGGTCGCCGTCGAGGAGCACCGTGACGCCGTCGGCGGAGGCGATGCCTTGCCCGCGGGCGGGGGATAACGCGGCGGCTTGTACGCCCGCGCAGATGTCGTCCTGCTCATAAAGG
>CAZBCO010000036.1:0-5171 GCA_964490295.1 uncultured Planctomycetota bacterium | reverse complement strand
CACCTGCTGCACCACGCCCTGCGTCAGGTGCTCGGCCAACACGTCGAGCAGGCCGGGTCGCTGGTCGCCCCCGACCGCCTGCGCTTCGACTTCTCGCATTTCGAGGCGGTCACGCCCGACGAGCTGGAACGCATCGAAGACCGGGTCAACGCGAGCGTGCTGAGCGGCTCGGACGTCACCGTCGAGGAGATGCCCATCGACGAGGCCAGGGCGGCCGGGGCGATGGCCCTCTTCGGCGAGAAATACGGCGACGTGGTCCGCGTGGTGCGCATCGGCGACGAGAGCATCGAGCTGTGCGGCGGCACGCACCTCGACAACGCCGCGGAGACCGGGCTGGTGCGTATCGTCAGCGAGTCGTCCGTGGCCGCCGGCACCCGCCGCATCGAGGCGGTCACCGGACTCGAAGCCCTCCAGCACCTGCGTCGGCACGAGCACGCCCTCGCCGACGTGGCCGGCATCCTGGGCAGCGACCTCGCCCGCGTGGTGGACCGCTCGCAGCAACTGATCGACCAGGTCCGCGAGCTGAAGGCCGAGGTGCGCAAGCTCAAGAAACAGGGCGCGGGCGACAACCTCGACGACCTGGTCGCCGGGGCGGTCGAGGTGGACGGCGTCAAGCTGGTGACGCAGCGAACCGACGCCAAGCCCAACGACCTGCGCGAGCTGTGCGACCTGGCCAAACGCAAGTTGAAGAGCGGCGTGGTGGTGCTCGCCTCCGACGCCGGCGGCAAGGTCGCCCTCATCGTCGGCGTCACCGCCGACCTGACCGACCGGCTTAACGCGGGCAAGATTGTCAAAGACGTGGCCGCCACGGTCGGCGGCGGCGGCGGCGGCCGGCCCGACATGGCCCAGGCCGGCGGCAAAGACATCAGCAAAATCGACGAAGCTCTGGCCGGAGCGGCCGAAGTCCTCCGGCAATACCTGACAAGGGACTGAGGAAAACAGACCCGAACCGGCGCAAGCCGCCAAGACAAGGAGTAGACAATGGCCAAGATGAAGATAGCGTTGCAAGTGTATACCATTCGAGAACACCTCCAGGACGTGGCCGGGTTCGCCTCGTCAATGGCCCAGGTCGCGGACATCGGCTACCGCTTCGTCGAGTTGGCGGGCGTCGGCGACGACGTGCCGCTGGAAGACCAGAAGCGCGTCTGCGACGACTGCGGCCTGACCGTAATCTCCTCACACACCCCCTACGGCCAATTCCAGGACGGCCTGGAAAGCGTCATTGCCAAGCATCAGCTTCTGGGGGCGAAATTCGCCGGCCTCGGTGGACTGCCCGGCTCGGCCCGCACCGCCGAGGGCTATGCCCAGGCCGCCACCGAGATGGAGCAATGGGCCGTCAACCTCGCCGAGCACGGCATTACCCTCTTCTACCACAATCACCACCTCGAATTCGAGAAGCTCGGCGGCCGGTTGGTGATGGACATCCTCTTCGGCGACACCAGCCCCCGCGTGACCAGCGAGCTCGACACCTACTGGGTGCAGTACGGCGGTGCCAGCCCGGTCGCCTGGATTCGCAAGCTCGCGGGCCGTGTCCCCCTGCTGCATTGCAAAGACTTCGAGATGCTGGAAGGTACCGCGACCTTCGCTGAGGTCGGCCGGGGCAACCTCGACTGGCCCGCCATCTTCGAGGCCGCCGAGGCCGCCGGCACGCAATACCTGATTGTTGAAGAAGACCGCTGCACCCGCCCCTGTATGGAAAGCATCGAGATCAGCTACAAGAACCTCCGCTCGATGGGTTTTGAATAAACAGACGCCCACGCATCTTCTGTGGTTTTGAAGAAGGCCGAACGGCGGGCTTAGGGGCTGCCCATCCGGTGTCTTTGTACCCCGGGACTATGAAACCAGGGATTGATCCTTCAAAAGTTGCAGATTGTCGAGCGGAATAAACAACGATACCGCGGCTCCCCGCCGTATGTTTGCGAGTACCTTTGAGCTGACGCTTTGCCGGATTCGCAAAGCCCCGCTATCCACGGCAGCTTGAATCTTGCCCAAGCTCGTAATTCTGGACTCGCGGTAGTTCACACAGGTTTTGTGCTTGATGAAGGGATGCTCCCCTCGCTGCAACACACAGGATGGGTCTCGGCCCTCATACCAAGAGGTGAAGTTCACGATAAGAACCCGTTCGGGGTCTCGCATCGGGTCCGAGATAATAATCCAGAGATGGCATTCATGTCGCGGGTCACTGGATTGGAAGGTTGCCCCGGCGCGCAGCATCGTGGTCAGTCCCCCAGGAGCTGTCCGATACACTCACTCGCTGCCGCGTCCTGCTCGATAGCCTCTCGGTCGTTCTCGCGCCCCACCGCTCGGAGAATGTCCCGAAGGGGGATCGGCCGCACGGAATCTCCGGGGTCGTTTTTCTTCCACTCGGGAAACTCGTGCGTTTCGTTCACCATGTCCCATTCATCACACGAACGATAACGCTCCGACACCTCTTTGAGCTTTTCAATCTCGTACCGGCACAGCTTCCCAATGCCGGGGTCCTTCACCATCTCGATCCGGTACCCCACAATCCTGAAAAAAGCCTCCCACTCGGCATACCGAAGGTGCTCGCTCTTGATCAGATCATAGGTTTCGCTCAACACCGGGCCACGCTTCATTGCCACCACGCTGTCCCCCGTGATGGGAGCTCCGGTCTCGCCCAAGCTCTCGCGGTCGGCAATATACAACAGCTTCAATAGCCGCATATAGCTCATCTCGGAACTAGGCTCAAGCCGGAGAAGACAGGCGACGGCCTGAACCGTTTTTTCGAACTTTAGCCCGGACATCTCAAGGCCTCCGTTTTTCGTTATACAACACAGCAGAAAATCCCCCATTTCACTAAGGTCATGTTACTCCGATTGCAAGTTTTGTCAAGAAGTTCAATGACAAGCCCCCTGCCCTCGGCGGGGTTATTGGGCTGCGGCCTGCGAGCCGTAGGCCCAGAGGGCCTTTACCTCGTCGCTGGGCAGGGCGCGGTTGAAGACCATCACCTCGTCGAGCCGGCCGCTCCAATGGCGGCGTTGCAGCATATCCTCCGCCAGGGACGCTCCGAGCAGCAGCGGCCCGTTGTTCTTGACCTGCTGAATCGTCTTCCCGTGGCCGACCTGCTCGCCGTCCACGTACATCCGTCCCTCGGCCCTCTGCTTGACGATAACGCAATGATGCCACTTGCCGTCGCGGAAGTCGCGCCCCTTCTCGTCTGCCATGTCTCCCCGAACGTGGTTTTGAAAGGTGACAAAAATCAGCTTGCCGGAATTCGCCGCCAGGCAGAGATAGAAGTCACTGTACCAAATCGTTTTATCCAGAATCTTCTGCCCATAGCCGTCCCACTTCCCTTTGCCGTCGTTGAGGAACCAGACGGAAATGGTGTAGTTATCAAGGGTTGGCAAAGTGTGGTCGGCACCCAAATCGACGTAACTGCTTTGGCCGTTGAACACCGCGGCCCCGCCGCGTTTGCCGTCCTTGGTCCAGCCCAGCTCGACCGCCTTGCCGTGGTGATTCGATGGGCTGGCGTCCGTCACCTGGTCCTTCTCGTCCCGGTCAAAGGCATAGCGCAGGATGAGGCCGTCGAGATTGACCCCGTGCTTGAGCAGCATCAGCCGCGCGTGGTAGCGTCCGTGCAGCAGGTGGTCTTTGGCTCGGCCCAGAGCCAGGGCCAGCCGGTCGGCGTCCTTCGCGGCGCAGGCCAGCATCGCGGCGGCCATCGCCTCGTCGGCGTTGGCGGGCACCGTTTCGGGCGGCTTGGCACTCACGGCCGGCAACAAGCGGCATACCACGGCGACCACCTTCAACAGGGCATCCGCCGGCCGCAACGTCGCATCCTCCAGCGCCAGCTTAAGCAGCCGCTCGATATCTGCCCACTCGCCCTTGGCGACCGCCTCGTCCACGCGGTTCAGCAGCTCCCACACGCGCTGCTCGGCGGCCTGCTGTTCGGCGATTCGCCGCCGTTCCTCGGCCTCGCGACGTCCGGTCAGAATCGCATCGCGTAATGTCTGCAGCTCGCCCAGCATCGGCGTGAAGACAATGCCCATCCGGTCCAACGCGGCCAGAGCCTCGTCGAAGGCCTCGCTTCTCGTGTGGTTCCGGGCGATGATCATCACGGCCAGCACCTTGCTGCGGGCCTCCTTGTCCAGGGCGTCTTTGGCCTTGGCCGCCTGGTCGCCCAACACCTCGGTGAACTGGTCGGGGATGTTGTCGAACTGGGCGATGGCCGAATCGTAATCGCCGTCGCGGGCGAACTGGTCGGCCCCGCGTTTCGCAGAGTCCAGAGCATTCAGAGCGGCCACACTCCGCAACCGTTCCAGCCGGTCCAATTCGGTCTTGGCCAGAGCGACCAGCTCCGGGTCGTTCAGCTCCTCCGCCGCCGCGCGAAGCATCCGAATCGGCATCGCGTAGCGTTCGGGATGACGGAGTGACCAGGCGACAATCGCCTCCACCAGGGCCTGATTCAGCGGTCCTTCCCTGACCGGGGCGATATCCCGTTCCGCAGCCGACCGAGCCGGAGGCGGCTCCGGGGCCTTCGTGTCGCCCGCCGCGGGCGTCGTGGTCATGATCGTGTTATCCGGTAAATTCAGATGCCCGTCGCCCGGAGCCTCCCGCCGATGCCATAGCATCGCCAGCGTCGCCGTGAGGGCCACCGCCAGCACAAACGTGGCCCCACGCCACCACGCCGCTCGATCCCCGCCCTGTTCCGAATGCTCTCCCATCATCCTCGCCTCCTCATCAAGCCCGCACAACCCGGCGGATTATACAAAATTTCCCGGCCTGCCGTCAAAACCGGGCAGCCATCCGCCGCGTTTTTCAGACGCGGCCGGCGCGGCAAAGTTTCGATAAAAATCGCCGACGGCCGAGCCGTTCGGGGCCACGTGATCCTCTATCCCTCCACTACTATAGAGTCAGAATAAAGGCCGTTTTTAGGCCCTTGCGGGATTTTTTGTCAAAATAGTTCGCGGCATTTTCCGGAACCGCCTATGCACCAAGCGCTTGTGAAGCACCATCTTTTTTCACAAATCGACATGAAATCGTCGGCGCCACGCTCAAACCCGTGAGCAAAGCAGGAAGGGGACGGTCCGTCGGCGGCGAAAAAATATCGCCGGGACTGGAAAAACCGGGTGGAATGTGCAAAATAGCGGGGGTGGCAATGGGCGACTTTTCGAACGGCTTCCGGGCCGAGGTTCTTTTTTGTTGGAGTG
>CAZBCO010000035.1:0-5683 GCA_964490295.1 uncultured Planctomycetota bacterium | reverse complement strand
GATGAAGGGGTTGCCCTCGAAGAGCATATCGCCTTTTTCGAGTTCTCGGGCCAGCTCGTCGGCGTCCAGGGCCTGAAGGTCGCCGCGAACCTCCATCACCGCCACGTGCTCACGCCCACGCAGGGCCTCGATCTCCGCACGGCTGCGAAAATGGTAATCTGTGCCGTCAACCTCTCCGGGCCGGGGAGCACGGTCATTGTAAAGCACCACCGGGCGGACGCCGGCCAGGAGGTCGGGAAAGTAGGAGCGCAGGGCGGCGAAGAGCGGACTCTTGCCCACGCAGGACGGCCCCGCGATGACGATCAATTGGCCCATCGCCCTCTATCCTTTCAGCGGTACGGGACCGCGCGGCTCCAATTGGAGGCGAATCTGATAGGCCTCCTCGAACCACTCCGCCTTACGACGTGCTCCCCAAGCGGCATAGGCCAAGTCTCCCCCGCCGTAGAGGTCAAGACGGCAGTCGGTGGCGGGGTCGGAAAAGGTCGCGGCGATATGTGTCACGGCGTTCTCGTGAGCTCGGTCCAATCCGTCGGCGAGGCGCAGGAGCGGAGCAAGCGCCCGGACGACGCCCTGCTCCGCCGGCGTCAAAGAGCGGAAGGCCTCGTGCCGGTCGGACGGTACGGCTTTGCGATGATACCGGGCGATCTGGGCAACCAGGTCGCGCTCGTCGGCGGTCAGCGCCGGCAGGTCGGCCGCGATAATCATCTTCATCCCCTTCTTGTGGTGGCCCTTCGAGGACTCGGTCAGGCCGATATCATGCAACAATGCGGCGCAGACCAGCAGGTCGCGTTCGTGGGTTCCAAGCCGGTGCATTTTGCGAAAAAGTTGAAACAGCTTCTCGGCGAGCAGGGCCACCTGCTCCATGTGCATCAATTCAGACGGATAGCGCCGGGCCAGGTCTCTGGCACAGTCGATCTTGGGTGAGGTCGCAACATTCATAAGCATCGCATCCTGTGCGTCGTTTTCCGGTCAACAGCGAGCCAGAGCTAACAGGTCACATGAATCAGCGCGGCCTTACGGCCCCTGGCACGGTTGAACACCTTGATCGCCTTGGTGTTGGGCAGGGCCTGAACTTCGACGCCGCGCTGCTTGAGCAACGCCTCGGCCTCGCCGGTCAACGCGGCCAAGCCGCTGTGCCCCATCCCGATCACCACCAGTTCGGGGTTCCCCCGGCAGAGCTTGTCCATCTCTTCCGGTCCGATCCGGTGCGCCGTGCCGTGGTCGGCGACGGCCGCCTTGAGCTTGCGCTTCTTGACCTTCCCGTCCCCGCGAACATACACATCGCAATCGTACACCCGGTCGCCGATGGCCACCTCACCGAAGGTGGCATAGGTGATGCGCGGGTACTTGGGAACCTCGGTATCGGCGTCCCGGATGGGGGTGGCTCCGGCCTGCCGTTGGGCAAGCACCACCGAACCGAGAACCACCGCGTCGTCGCCGAGTTCGGAGAGGACGATAGCTCCTGCGGGCCGCGCCCCGGTGTAGTCGACGCTGTCAACCACCCCGCGGATGATCGGAAGCATGAACTTGCCGCAGGCCTCCATCACGCCGCCCCCAAGAATCATCACTTCGGGGTCCAGCAGGTGGCGGATATCCAGACACGCCTTGCCGATGGTCTCGGACGCTCGGGTCATAATCTGCGTGACCACCGGGTCGCCGTCGGCCAGGGCTTTTTTCAGCATCTTGGAGCGGATGAGGCCGTCGGACCCTTCGAGCATCTCGGCAATGACGGTCTTGCGGCCTCTGGCAATGGCGGCTCGGATGTCGCGCTCAATGGCCGTCCGGCTAGCAATGGCTTCGAGGCAACCCTGGCGGCCACACCCGCAGGTCGGCCCGCCGGGTTGCATGATGATGTGGCCGATCTCGCCGGCCAGCTCGCGCGAGCCGCGTACCAACCGGCCATCGACGATCACGCCGCCGCCGATGCCGGTGCCCACAAACATGCCCACGATATTACGAAGATGCCGCCCCGCCCCCAGCCACTGCTCGCCCAGCGTGCCGCAGTTCACGTCGTTACCCAGGGCCACGGGCACCCCGTAGCGCTCTTCGAGCGGGGTGACCACCTCCAGGCCTTCGAGCTTCATGTTGGGTGTAGCGACGATCTTGCCGGCCTCGGGGTCCACCACCGCGGCCACGGCCAGACCAATGGCGCTGACGTCGGCCAACACAACCCCGGCATCGGCCACGGCGCCGTCAATCACGTCCAGAATGGCCTGAAAGGCTTCTGCCTGATGGGTTCGCGGCGTGGTGACGCGCTGACGGCCGATGATTGAGCCATCCGGGCAGGTCACGGCGGCAAGTGTCTTGGTGCCGCCGACATCCACGCCGACGATACAGGTGCCGGACTTTGTGCTCACGGTGACCTCCATTTCCCGGTCTTTCAGGCCCGTCGGTTTCAGCCGGCGTTGCCCGTGCTTTCCGCCCGAGTAAACGGGGGCACGACTTCACGGTCCTGCTCGGTCAGGTCGATATGCAACAGATCGGCCACATACTGGCGAATCAGGCGTTGGGTCTGGGCGACCGGGCGACCGGCGTCCACATTGTGGAAACCATGCTCGCGGCTCAGACGGTTAAACTCGCGCAGCACCTTGGTCTGATACCGCCGGAAACTCAGATAGGGGTCGCATCCGGGGTTCTGATCCATCCCCGCTTCCCAGTAATCCAAGCCGCTGTCCGACCGGATAACCCGCTGGAAAAGGGCGTCCACACTGAGCTTGAGATAGACCACCAGATCGGGCTGCAGGGCGAAACCGAAGAGTTTCTTGACCCAATCCATATCCGCTCCGCGCGCCGCAGCGCGGGCCAGAGCGGTATAGATGTAGCGGTCGGCCAGCACCACAAACCCGGACCGAAGGGCGGGAATCACCTGATGCTCAAGGCGGTCGGCGAAGTCCGTCGCGTAGAGCAGCGTATGCGTCAGGACGTTCATCCCGTGTCCCTGCTTGGCCAGGTCAATGGTGGCCCCCACCAGGTTGGAGCGGGTCCAACCGGTTTCCAGGACGCCGAACCCCTTGAGTTGCAGCCAGTTCTTGAGCATGTTGATATGCGTCGAGCGGCCGACGCCGTCGCTGCCCTCGATCACCACCAGATAGCCGGTCAGGTCGTCGAGGTCCACATAGGGCAAACCGATGCCGCTGTAGCTTTTGGGGCGCAACGGGGCGGAGGTCGGCACAATCACCGGCTCGGTAATCGGCAGATCGATGGGGTTTGTCATTTTTGCGTCGGGATTAGCTTCCACGTTTGCTCTCCTGAGACGAGGTCTTCGATGGCTTCCGGGCTGACCGCGCGCCGGAGGCGTTACGGCTCCGCTTGGAGGCCGGGGCTTTATGCGAGGTCGCCTGGGTGGTCGAGATCTGATCTTCCCGCTGGGTCAGGTTACGAATGTAGTCGCCCAGCTTCTCTAACACCATCTCGCGGACCTGCAACTGCTGTTGGGTGATGGGTTTGGTGGCGTCGATGACCGTCAGGCCGAACTCATCGGTCATCTCATCATACTCATCCAGCACCTTTTGCTGGAACAGCTCGAAGCAGCGCACCGGGTCATTACTCAGCCCGGTGTCCATGCCCGCTTCGTAATACTTGATCTTGGCCCGCGCTCCAAGGAGCCGTTGCAGCGAGACGGAGATCGGGACGCGAAAGTAGAGAGCCAGGTCGGGCCGAATACCAAAGGCGTATTCATCGCGGACCCATTCCCTGGCGACGCCCCGCGCCGCGTCACGGGCGAACGCGGTGTAAGTATAGCGGTCGGCAATGACCACCATCCCCGCCTTGAGCGGCGGGATCACCTGGTAGCTCAGCCGGTCCGCGAAGTCCGTGGCATGCAGCAGGCTGAAGGTAGTCGGCGTGAGCAGATTTTTCTTCTTCCCGCGCTTGGTCGCGGTTTTGACCAGCTCGGAGGAGTTCCACTCGGTAAAGAAGACCGGTACGTTATTGGCCTCCAGCCACTGACGCAACAGTTGCGCCTGGGTGCTTTTGCCCGATCCGTCGATGCCTTCCACCACAATCAACTTGCCCGGCAGGCCGTGCGGCCTCAGCAGGCCGTGCCCCATCGCTTTCATTCCGCCTTGTTTTGTACTCATAACGTCCTCGGATTGGAAATAAGTTGGCTGATCTGGTCCTGTGTCTTCCGATTTCGGAACGCCTTCCATACCGAACGAGCCTGGCCGAGGGCCTCCCGGCGAAGCGAGACCAGATGCCCGATCAGCGCATCGACCGCGTTGCTCTCGGAGGGGTCTCCCCCCTGGCTGCGTCGCCGTTCAGCATACACAACGATTCGCTCGGTGTAAACATCCATATCGTGAATCAAGCCCAAGCTATCCTGCATCGCCTCGGCGGGCGTCACCAGAGCGTCCAGCCGATTCGGGTACAAATCGGCCAGAAATTCGCCGGTGTAGCGCAGGCGTTTGCACCGGATGCGCAGCCGATGCAGCTCGTTCGGAGCGTACTGATAGAGAGCGCGCGGGTCTTGGGTGACGCTCCGCAACGCACGGGCCAGCATCCGGGGCGCGGCCTCCGCCACGCGCCGTTCGGCCTTCCCGCCCTGTGTCAGGGCCAACGGAGCTCCCGCGTATCGACGCTTAAAGGTCTCGAATGCTTTCGATTCAAAGGCCTTGATCAAAGCGACCCGCGCCCGCCGCCGTTTCCCCTGCTCCGCACGAATCAGGTGCTGCACAAAAGGCCGCTGGCCGGCCGGGAGACCCTCGATATAGTGCCGCAGGAACTCGATGAAGACATCGAGGTCCCGCACCACCCCAAGCTGCTTTGCGAACCGCTTGGCGTCGGCCTTCAGGGCCTTGTCCTCATCACCCAGAGCATTCCGGAACAGCCGGGCCGCCGCCCGCAGCCGCCGGAGGGCAACCCGCATCTCGTGAACATACTCGATGTCACTCGCGTCGCGCAGCCCGTAAGCCCGGTTAACGAATTGTTCTACCTGGCGCTGTCGGATGCGAGCCATCGCCTCGGCCAGCGTGTGCCGTGGGGTCAGCAAGTCAAGCGGCGGCTCGGCGCGATCCCACACCTTCACCGCTCGAACCGGCCTCGGCATCTGCCGGTTCCAGTTCCCCGCCTCGCTCAGCGTTGCACCGGCATCCCGCAACACCGACTCGCCACCTGCGACCAGAAGTTCGACCGAGGTGCCGCCGTCCCAAACCCCGACCAACTCGGTGCCCTGTGTGCTCGAAGTATCCAGAGCGGCGACCATCCGAATGATGGCCGCGATGCGACGCGGAACGATCCCCAACCCACCCCCGCCGGATTCACCGTCCGCCGAGCCGAGCAGGCCCAACGTCTGGGGCAGCACCTTGGCGCCAATCGAAGCAACGGATGACGCCTGCCGCTTGACCGCCTCAAGTACACGAGAGATGCGGGACGGGTCCGGTTCTTGGGCGACGGGGAAAAGCCCGGAGACGAGCGCTACCGCCTCGACCAGCGGGCGCTGCGTTTTGGTCAGGCCGTGCAGGTGGCCGGTCGCATTAAAGAGAGCGATGGCGTTTCTGGCCGCATGCTCGGCGCGGGCGGGGTCCATATCAAGCGTTGCCGCAAGCGACGACGCTTCGGTTTCGGGCAGATATTTTGTCATCACCGGTTGCCCCCTGGCTCAAGAAATGCTTCTCATTTGTAGCCGTGCGGCCGGCAGATGTCAACACCATACGCACGGCCACATCTTATCCTTATACAGAACAAG
>CAZBCO010000034.1:0-17670 GCA_964490295.1 uncultured Planctomycetota bacterium | reverse complement strand
GGGCCGCTGAAGACGATGTCGTCCGCACCGGCATCCAGAGCCAACCGGAGCTCCAGCCCGCTCGACACGTCCAGCCCCAGCCCGGCCCGTACCACACAGGCCGCCACTTCGGGATGGTTGTTGGTTTTAACCGCGTAGTAAACCCGGATGTCGGGCAGCTCCGCCCGAAAGGCCGCCTGGAAGGCCCTGGCCCGGTCGATGATCACTTGTTCTTCAATCAGATACAGCGGCGAGCGGCAGCGATGCACGATATCGAGGAATACCGAACGCCGGTCAAGGAACGACTTGACGAAAGCCTTGATCTCCTCTTCGGGCAGCTCCGGGGTACGATGCTCGAGAATTTCGGCGGCATGGCTTAGCAGTCGTCTTTCGTCCATATCCATCGGGACTCAACCTTCCTGCCGGAACGCCACGTCCAGCTTGGCCTCGATCTCGGCACACTCGTCTTCCAATCGGTTCTCATCCCGTGGTGCAAAGATGGCATACCCCAGAATTCTCGAATCGTAATCCTCCGGCGGCAGCACCACCCGGTGGCCGACGCCATACTTCAAAACACTTTCGACCACCCGCCCGTCGGCCCGCACCAGGCGGTCGTCAATCCGCTGAAGGATGCCCGATTGGCCTGCGATGAACCGCACACCAACCCGCGTGCTCCAGACGCGCGGATCAGCCTCGATTGGCCGGTGTTCGGCAAAATCCAAGGCGAGGCCCAGCATATCGATCCCGGAGCATTGTCGCAGCAACGGCGGGAGGCAATCGCCCCCCGGTCGCGGGGCCATTTCAATGAGCAGGGCTTCTCCGTCACGGATGATGAAGTCCAGCATGCATAAAGCCCGGTTCAGGCCAACCGCGTGCGCGGCACTTCGTAACTGATGCTCGAAGGCCTTGGGGCTGATTTCAGGCGGAAGTTGTCCGGGCACCACGTAGGCCCAGGTGGTACCGACCGAGTGCCCCAGAGCCGGAATCTTACGAGCGATGCGGAGAATGCGAACGCTATCGCCCTCCACGATGAAATCACAACTGAATTCCGGGCCTTCGATAAACTCTTCGACGACAAAGACCCGGTGCGGATCCAGCCGATGCCCGTTCCCCTCGCTGCCTGCGTACATCCGATTGCCGGCGTGGCACGCCATGCGGCTTTGCATCGTGGCGACCGCCTCAAGACATTCCTCGCGGGTGGAGCAGATGAAGAGCAATTCGCTGCCGCTTCCGCAGATCGGCTTGATCACCACCCTGCCCCGGCTCCGCTCGAAGAAGGCGACGGCCTGTTCACCGGTTTCAAATAATTCGGCGTCAGGGCACGGCACGCCGGAGCGCCGCCAGAGCTGTTTCGACGTGAACTTGCTTCGACAGGCGGCGACAGCCCCTTCAGAGGCATAAGACAGCCCCAGAGGCTCCGCCAGAGACGCGGTCAAGGCCATGGACTCGCAATCGAACGCGGTGATGCCGACCGGCTGAATGCCATGAGCCGTCAAATACCGTTGCAAGCGGTCAAGCGTCCCGTCGCGGTCGGCCAGGTCAACCCCAAGCTCTTCATCGGGGCCCGGCACAGGTTCGGTTGCCCGCTCCCGCTCATCCGGCGCGGTGAGAAACAACGCCCGACGCGGAAACCGCCGGCGAATGATATCGATATAGTCGGCGGTGGTGCCGATGACCAGGACTCGGTTATCCGACAAGGGCCTCTCCCCGTGCGTGCTCCGCGACGGGTTGCCGGGCGGTTGCCGCCGTGTTGGAGATCAGGTAAAGCGGCCGGGGCGTGAGGTGAAACAGCCTCTTCCACGAGAAATCCCCGCAAAGAAAATCGACCTCCCGGAACCGCTCTTCGCAGGCCCGACGCATGTGGTGGATATTGATCAGCTTGGCCACGCCGGGGTATCCTGCCGCCGTCCCGCCCGCAAGCAGAACATAGGTGTTGCGATGGACACAGCCGACATCGACGGCCGCCAACTCACCGCCTATCAACACGGCGGTGATGCGCAGCTTGCCCTGCCCGTGCAACAGGCGGACCAGCTCCAGAAAGCTCCCGATAAAACGGGCGTCGTGAAAGTAGGACTCTTCCCCAAAACGCCCCAGATTCATCTGAATCATCCGCCCGATATCGTCCGGGTCGTCGCAGCGGATGGTGACACCCCGGGCTTCCATCGCTTCGAGTTCTTTGATCAGGCGCTTGGCCGACTTGCGGGAGAACCGGGCGAAGTAGTGCTTCATATCGTAGTCGAATTCAGGCGGATGAAACAGATAGCCGGTTTCGTCAACCGCCCCACCCGATATCGCTGCGGCATCTCCCAATTTGAGGTAGCGCAAATGATACGGGCCGGGGCAATGGTTCAGAAGGCCATGAAAGACCTCCGAATCACGGGCCACGATGCGGTTCTGCTCCAGCCACGTCTTCCCGTGCCAAGTTTCACCCGGAAAGCAACCATAGCCCTCGGCCTCTTCGATCCAACTCAAAGGCAGAAAGCCGACGGGAACGCCGTTCTCTTCGGCGATGACGAAGGCCGTGGGACGGCGGAAGTGCTTTTGGAAGCACATCCGAACCTCCCAGAGGTCGAAAAGCCCCTCTCCGGGAACCATTCGCTGCCAGAGGGCCTGCCCCTCGGCCAAGTCGGTGCTTATCCGAAAAGCTGTCATTTCGGCTCAGTACCTCAGCGTCACGTTACGGTTGCAGCGGGAGCCGCCGAAAAACCGCATCGCAAAGGCTTGAACCACGTCGGGGTCATAGGGCTTGCAACTGAACACGTCGAGATAGGTGGTGTTCGTCAAATTGGCGAAATGGGCCGAGATTAACGACGTTTCGATCAACTGGGTCATCGAGAACCCTGCCACGCGTTCGTCCTCACCGAAATTGACCACGACCGTCTCGCCGAATCGTTTCATTTCGATGAGTTCGCATAACTCAGCCACAAACTCACGGATCTTCTCCGCGCTGCGGATCGTCTCGGGGTCGCAATCGTAGATATCGAAACTCGAAGCGACACCCCAAACCGACTGTCGGACGGCTTCTGCGACGACGTCTTGTGCATCCGCCAACTTTGCATTCACTGCCGGCTCTCCTTTAGTGTCCGGTGTTGCTTCAACCCGACATGCCCCGCGGGAGCATCACAGCTCCTGCTCACGATGCATTCCGGTCGGTCTCTGCGCTCCGGGCGGCCTCTTGAACAAAATTAACCAAGCTCGCTACAATCGCCCGCCGCAGCGGACGAAAGGTTTTGTCGATGTTTTCGTCGTTCGAAGCGATGGCCGCGAACGAATAATATCCGGACACGAACCCAGCAACCGCACAGGCGATACGCCGAAGCACGGCTCGTGGAAGCCTTCGCTTCACCACGCCGGTCAATAGCGATTCGATGTGCTCGATATACTGAAGAAACGGCGTCTCGATTCCATCATAACCCTGTTCCAGCGCCAAGTCACTTCGACTTTGGAAATAAAGCACAAAATCTTCCCACCGTGCACTGAAAAACTCGATATGCGCCTGCACCATCGCATCCACCAGCCCCGCAAGGCTTTCGATGCCGGAGCATTTCTCGTTCATCTTGGCACAGAGCTCATCCAGCACCTGCCGGATCAAATCATTGATCAGCTCCGTTTTCGAGCCGAAATGATAATAAAACGTGCCCTTGCCCACATCCGCCGATTCGGTAATTTCATCGATTCGGGTGAGGTCCAAGCCCCGCTCCGCAAACACCCTTCGGGCAGCATCCAAAAGCCGTTGGCGCGTCCGAGAGGCTCTCCGCTGCTGGCGGGTCACATCCCTTGGTGCTCTTGGCGGCGGTGCTACCACTAGCGGTTGTGTCTCATCATTAGAAAAAAAGCACAAGCAGACGAGGCGGTCACAGTTGACCCCTTCGCCGATACTGACTATATAGTCGGTTTTGACGGGAAAGTCAACTGAAAAGTCCGAAAAATCTTTTTTTTTCCGCGCCTTGGGACGAATCCGAGGCCTCTCCCCCATCGGGAGCACAACCAGGATGGCCCTCCGGCCATCGCCTCTCTCGCCGGTGATATCCGCCTGCGGCTTGACAGCACGGGGCCGCTTTTGGCATTATGACGCCCATGACAACGTCGCCCACGATTTCGGATACGCTGCGTCGCGGACAGAAGCTGGCCCGTGCCGGGAAACTCGACGAGGCACTGGCAGCGTTCGACCGCGCGGGCGAGGCCACCGATTATCGGCTGCACCTGCATCACGCCCTGACGCTGGCAAGCGCCGGGCGGACAGACGAGGCCTGGAAGAAGTCGGCCCAGGCGGTAGAGGCCGCCCCGGAAGATGTGGTTCCCATGGCGTTCCACGCCTATCTGCTGCTGCGCAACGGGCGTCTGGACGACGCGACGGCCACGCTGAAGCGAGCGCGGGAATTGCCTGCCGAGAACCCGCTGGTCCCCTCGCTGGAGGCCGCTTGCGACGTGCTGGCCGGGCAGGTAGCTGAGGGCTGCTCCAAGCTGCTGGCCGGGCCGGTCACCGACAACCTCAACGTGCTGGGCTGGATTCTGGCGACCGTGGAAGCCGCTTTGTTCCGCACCGTCGGGGTGCGGGCGGCGGAAGGCACGGTGCCGCCGGAAACCGAACGCCGGGGCGATGCCGCCCCGGATTCCGATGAGGTCGCCCGCCTGTCGCCCAAGCGATGCCTGTCGCGCGGCGAGAAGGCGATAGAGTCGGGTCGGCCCCATCAGGCGGTGGCTTACCTGGAACGCGCCGCCGCGGCGTTGCCCGAAGAGATGTCCTGCCAAACGATGTACGGAGCCGCGCTGTTCGAGTGCGAACAATTCGAAGCGTCTGAGGCCACGCTGGCCAAGGTGCCGAGCGACAGCCCGATGGCGGGCGTCGCCCAGTTTTACCGGGCGGCAGCATCTTACCGCTTGGGCCGCTACGAAACCGCATTGGAACTGCTCGATACGCTGCCAATGAAGGGCGATGTCTTTTTCTACCAGGAATGGTTCGATTATATTCGAGCGATGGCTCTGGTCGCCCTGGGCCGCACCGATGCGGCCGTGAAGCACCTCGCGGCGTTCATCGATATCGAACCCGAAACCGTCGAACGACGCCTGAAAAAGGCCGTTGCACTCTTGAAGGAGAATACCCCATGCTCCACGCCGTGTTGATGGTCGGCGGGGCCGGAACCCGATTCTGGCCGATGAGCCGCAAGAAGTCGCCGAAGTACCTGTTGCCCATCGCCGGCGAGAAGAGCATGCTGCTCCAGACCGTGGAGCGGATTCAGTCGCTGATCCCTCCGGAGCGTATCTATTGCATCACCTCCAAGGACCAGGCGGCGGGCATTCGCCGGGCGCTGCCGCAGTTGCCGAAAGCCAACGTCGTTGGGGAGCCGATGGGACGGGACTCCGCCGCTTGCGTGGCGCTGGCCGCCGTGATCGTACACCAGGCCGACCCCGACGCAGTGATGCTCTGCATGCCCGGCGACAACCTGGTGAAACGGGCGGGCACCTTCCGCAAAGCGGTCCGTAAGGCCGCCCAAGTGGCCCAGGCCGGCAACCTGGTCACCTTCGGGATTCGGCCCGCCGCTCCGGAGACCCGGTTCGGCTACATTCATCGCGGCTCGCGTCTCACACGCTACAAGGGAGCCAAGGTGTTCCAAGTGGAGCGCTTCACCGAGAAGCCCGACCTGGCCACGGCGGAGCAGATGCTGAAAACCGGCGAATACTACTGGAACAGCGGCAACTTCGTGTGGCGGGCGGACGTGATTCTCGCCCAGTTCGAACAACACGCCCCCGCCCTGCACCGGGCGATTGAGAATATCCGCCCGGCGCTGGGCACCCCGCGCGAGGCGGCCACCATCCGACGCGAGTACCAGAAGCTCGATAAAATCTCTATCGACTATGCGGTGATGGAGAAGGCGGCGGACGTCGCGGTGGTCGAGGCGGAGTTCGACTGGGACGATGTCGGCTCGTGGACCGCGCTCGAACGGCACCATCCGCAAGACCAGGCCGGCAACACGCGACTGGGCAAGACGCTGATCCTGGACGGGACCAACTGCATCATCTCAACCGACGCCAAGCATCTGGTCGCCGCCGTGGGGCTGGACGACGTGATCATCGTCCACACCCGCAACGCCACCCTGGTCTGCCCCAAAAGCCGAGCCAACGACGTCAAGAGCGTGGTGCAGGAACTCGAACGCCTCAAGCAGGACCCATACCTCTGAGAGGCCACCTCGGTCGCTTTCTCCCCTACTGCGAGCACACGATGACCGTTCTGGGTATTGATTTCGGACTGCAACGCACCGGTATGGCGTTCTCCGCCGAGGGCACCACGATGGCGTTCCCCGGCCCGGTGTTCACCGGCGATGAGGACGAAGTCATCCGCCAGATCGAACGAGAGGCCGCCTCACGCGGGGCGACTGAAATCGTGGTGGGCCTGCCCCGTCACATGGACGGTACGGAAAGCCCGATGAGCACTCAAGCACGCGACTTCGCCGACAAGCTGGCCAAGGCGGTTTCGGCCAAGGTGGTGATGTGGGATGAGCGCCTCACCAGCCGCCAGGCCGACCGGGCGATGTTAAGCGGCGACCTCTCGCGGCGGAAGCGCAAACAGCGCATCGACTCGCTCGCCGCTCAGCTTATATTGCAGAGTTACCTCGACGCCCAAGCCCGCAAGGCATAAGCCTCGCCTCGCATCCCCCAGGGCATTTTGAATTCAACACAACCACGCCAGCGTTCTCCGGACGACCGCGTCGGCCTCGCACCGATCAATGCGGTTCCAGAACGGCGGGCAGACCACGGCGTCAAAATCAAGCCGGGCGCCGAGCGCCTCGGCCAGGGGGGCATATTCCCGTGCGATGGCATTGCTGTGGGAGATTTGGAGCAGGCGCACCGGGCCGGAGATGGCCTGAGCCGCGGCGAGCGCGTCGAGGTCGCGAATTTGCTCACCCGCTGCCCGGCTGAGCGGAAAGCCGTCGAGGTCGATAACACCGTCGTCGGCGTCCGCCCCGCCCTGCCCTCCGATGAGCTGCTTCCGCAGCATCTGACGGCGGATGGTGAGGTCGAAAAAGCTGCGGCCGCTGACCACCGGCTGCCAGAGAATCACGCCCTGCGGATTCCCCCTTGCGGCAGCCGTCAAGGCCAAGGTTCCGCCCAATCGCAAACCAAGAAGCGTCACCTCGTCCACGCCAAAGGTCTCGCGGGCGTGCTTGACGGCCTCCGCAATATCGCTCGTCGCGCGGTCCGGCGAGAACTCGCGGAAATCTCCGGCGCTGTCGCCGGTGCCGTAGTAATCGAAGCGCAGGCAGGCCACGCCGGACCGCGCGAAGGAGCGGGCCGCTTCGACGAACGTGCGATACGAGCACTTTTTCTCTTCGGCGAAGGGGGCACAGAACACCACCGCCCGTTCAGCGGCCGGAGGACGGTGCAGGACGCCGACCAGCGATTGCTCCGGCCCGAAATAAACCATGGATTCTTGATCAGCCATCCGAATCGTTCCCCAGGCTCCGCAGAACCTATGGGCCCTCCTGGAGGTGCAGACGAACACATTCGGCGATGTCTTTAACGGTTCGGAAATTATCGACCGTAAAGGTCTCACCGACCACGGAGATGCCGAATTCCTCCTCGGTGCCAACCACAATCTCAAAGAGTTTGAGCGAGTCGATGTCGTGCCGTTTGATCAACACCTCACTATCGGTGATGGCCTCGGGGGCGATGTCGAGAAAGCAGCGTTCGACAATCATCTGCTTGATACGGTCTTCGATGCGAGCTTCGTTGGTGTCCGGCATGCGATGCTGTCCTTTCTAATCTTTGGGGGCTTGGTCGGCCCGTTGGGCTTCGGCGATGCGCCGTTCAATATCTGCATACCATGCCCTCTGGGCGCTGTCGAGGGTTTTACGATTCAGCATTCGCCGGACATCCCGGCCTTGGGCCACGGCGTTGAAAATTTCGGCGAAGAAACGCCGTCCGTTTCCGGAGATCATCAGAAACGTCATAAAACTTTCAGCCTGAGCATAATGCAACTTCGTCTTGTCTCCGAAATTATCGGGAATCCAGGTCTTGGGCGTGAGTTGGACCAGGTGGGTAAGGTCGTTGAATGCCGGCGTACCGTAGGTGCGTTGAATGGTTGAAAACCGTTGGTGGGTCCGGTTCAGCCTTGCGATGTTTTCCTCGAAGGACTCCGCGACATTCCAGCCCTCGAAGAAGGTCGCCACACCCTCGTTAAACCAGATCGGGATTTTATGGGTGCCCAGAATATAACTGAGCAGTTGGTGGGCGCCCTCGTGCTGCAGGGTCTCCTTGGGAAAGGCGGCGAAGCCCTTCCCCGGCCGGGCATGCCAACAGAACAGCTCCGACCGGCCCGCTCCGCCCATATAAAACCCGCCGGCCAGAGCCAGCTTATCGTCCTTGAACCTCTCCCGAACGTAGGCCTGAAAGCTGCTTCGATCTTTGAAAAGATGCACGATGGGCGTGGTCTTAAGCTTCGGGGCGGGCTTGAAGAGCCGGCGAAATGCCCGACTGAAGCGGTACATATAGATGGCCGCTTCGGCGGTGAACTGCTCGTCCACGTTGCTCTTAATCACATAGCCGCCGATCCTGACCGTGTAGAACTGGCCGTCGTTCAGGACCAGAGCCTTAACCCGATCCACGGTCGCCTCGCCGGCAAAGCACACCGGGGGCGCCAGTATCAGCAGCAATAACCAGAGAACATATCGCATTTGCCGCATCATCCAAGCTCCCAACCTCGGGCCAGCTTTCAAAATTATAACAGAATCCCTGCCAAGCCGCCGTATTTTTCACGCCGAACCGCTACGGCATCCATTTCGGCTTGGCTTTTTTTCGGCGACGGCCCTTCGCGGCCCGGCGCTCAGCAGGACGTTGGCCCTGGACGGATTCAATCCGGTCGCGCAACTCGGCCGCCCGCTCAAAGTTGAGAGCCTCGGCAGCGGCAAGCATCTCCTCCTCCAACTCTCGAACCTGCTCACCGGTCAGATACTCCGCCTCGGACTCGTGGACAGCTTCGCGTACCGTGCGGCCGGCGGCAATCTCTCGGCCGATACCGTCGCGGATTTCCTTGCGGATGGTCTCCGGCGTAATTCCGTGCTCGGCGTTGTATGCCTGTTGGGTCACACGACGCCGGTTCGTCTCATCAATGGCCCGATGCATCGATCCGGTCACTTGGTCCGCATAGAGGATCACCGTGGCATTGACATTGCGCGCCGAGCGCCCGATGGTCTGAATCAATGAGGTTTGTGAGCGCAGGAAGCCCTCCTTGTCGGCATCGAGAATGGCCACCAGCGAGACCTCCGGCAGGTCCAGCCCCTCGCGGAGCAGATTGACACCGATCACCACGTCAAATTTGCCCAGCCGTAAATCCCGCAGAATGGTCACCCGCTCGATGGCGTCGATCTCCGAATGCAAATAACAGCACTGGACGCCCTCGTCGAGAATGTAGTCGCTCAGGTCTTCGGCCATCCGCTTGGTCAAGGTCGTGGCCAGAACGCGCTCGCCGACCGCGACGCGCTCGTGGATGCGCTCCAGCAGGTCTTTAACCTGCCCCTGGGCGGGCTTGACCACGATCTCCGGGTCCACCAGCCCGGTCGGGCGGATCACCTGCTCGACGACCTCGCCGCCGCACTTCGCCAGCTCATACGCCTCCGGCGTGGCCGAGACATAGAGCACACGGTCAAGCGTCGCCTCCCACTCGTCGAACATCATCGGCCGATTATCGAGGGCGGAGGGGAGGCGGAAGCCGTGTTCGATCAGCGTCATCTTGCGGCTGCGGTCACCGGCATACATCCCCCGTACCTGCGGCACGGTCACGTGCGATTCATCCACAATGCAGAGGAACTCGTCGGGGAAGTAGTCGAGCAGGACAAACGGTCGGTCGCCCGAAGGGCGGGAGCTGAGGTGCCGCGAGTAGTTTTCGATACCGGGGCAATAGCCGATCTCGCGCATCATTTCCAAGTCGTAACGGGTGCGCGACAGGATACGCTCGGCCTCGATGAACTTGCCGCGTGCCCGGAACTCCTCGGCCCGCTGCTCCATCTCCGCCTCGATGGCTCCGAACGCCGCCTCCATCTTCGACTCCGGCATCACGAAATGCTTGGCCGGAAAGACCGTCGCATAGGCCGCGCGGGACAGGACATCGCCGGTCAGCGGGTCGATATGGGCGATGGCCTCGACGGTGTCGCCGAAGAATTCGACCCGCAGGCCGACCTCCTCGTAGGCCGGGAGGATTTCGACCACGTCGCCGCGCGGGCGGAAGGTGCCGCGCCGCAGCTCGTAGTCGCTGCGGTCATACTGAATATCCACCAGTTTACGCAGCAGCTTGTCCCGGTCGATGGCGTCGCCCACGGCCAGATGCACCGTCATTTCGCGGTACTCCTCCGGCGAGCCAAGCCCATAGATACACGAGACGCTGGCCACGATAATCACGTCGTTCCGGGCCATCAACGAGCTGGTCGCGCTCAGCCGCAGCCGGTCGATGTCCTCGTTGATGCTGGCGTCTTTGGCGATGTAAATGTCCTGCGCGGGGATATAGGCTTCCGGCTGGTAATAGTCGTAATAGCTGACGAAATACTCGACCGCGTTGTCGGGGAAGAACTCCTTGAACTCGCCGTAGAGCTGGGCGGCCAGCGTTTTGTTATGCGAGATAATCAGCGTGGGCAGGCCGAGCCGGGCGATGGTGTGGGCCATGGTGAAGGTCTTGCCCGAACCGGTGACGCCCAGCAGCGTCTGATATTTCTTGCCCTCTTCGAGGTAGCCTCGGGCCAGCGCCTCGATGGCCTCCGGCTGATCCCCGGCGGGCTGATAGTCGGATACAAGATGAAAGGCATCACTCACGGCAGACGGCCCGTCGGTTCAAAGGAAACACGCTCAACAGCTTCATTATACCCTGTCATACAATAGCATTATCGCCCGGATTTGTAAAACCGGCAACAAGACTTTGGGGGCCAAGCCTTCCATCCACGAAAGGCTTGACCGGGGCGGCTTCGTCCCGTAGGATGTTTCCGTGATGAAATATCTTATCAACTACCTGCTCCTCTGCCTGACCCTGTTGACGGCATCCTGTGCCTCGACTCCGGCCGTGCCTCGGCGTTCGGACGTGCGGGTGGTCACGGTGACGGTAACGTGGCCCGGCGGCACGCCGGAGGCGGCTGTCGCCAAGTTGGCCGCCCCCATCGAAAAGGAGCTCCGCTCCCTCCAAGAAATCTCGCGTATTATCACGGAATGCGATACCGAGGGATGCCTCCTGATATTGGAGCACGACAGCCGGGTGAGCAGCTTTGACCTGCAATTCAAGGTCAACGCCATCCTGGGGCAACTGCGCCGGACACTGCCCGCTGAAGCCGGGGTGACTATCCGCGCTTTTGACCCGCAGAGGCCGCCCGACATCTCGCTCGCGATGGTGCTTCGCACCCCGACGCTGACCAGCGCACACTATCAGGTCGCCCTGGACTACGCCATCGGCCTGATGCAACTGCCCGACACGGTGCAGTTCCGTATTCGCGGTATGCCGAAACAAACCATTCGCGTGATGCCCGACCCGGAGAAACTCAAGCGGCTTGGCATGACGCAAGACGACATCGCCCGCGCCGTCGATGAGCAGACTTTGGTCATTGACGACTATCGCCGCGTCATCATCGGCCCCGAGCCGGGGCAAACCGGGGAGCTGGCTCACGTCGTCGTGAAACCCGGCCCGAAGACCTCGGTGCGGCTTCAGGATGTGGCCGAGATTCGTGTGGAGGATGCTCCGGCGGCGCAGTTCCGAATCAACGGCGAGCCGGCCATTTTGATCGATCTCTTCCTGCGTTCGGACGCCAAAGCTAATGAAGTGACCACCTGCTTCGAGCGGGTGATGCGACAGAAGCGGCCCGTCGAGGCCAAACGCCTCATCCCCCTTGCCGTTCGAAGCTACTGAACTCCCGTCGAAATCAAGCGATAAAACCCGCTCTGGAAGGTTCGCACAGCGTCACGCCAAGAGTCATCGACCGCATTCCACCGGCGGAAACACTTCGGGGAGGTAGAGAAAAGAGAGCCCGCTTCCGGGCGCGCGCAAGCCAGACCCTCGAAGGGGTCTGGAAGGCGAAAGGTCGGCGGCTTGGAGACGGGGTCAGGCGGGCTTCTGAATACGGCCGGCACGGATGCAGGACGCACAGACTTTGACTCGCTTGGTTTCACCGTTCACCACAGCGCGCACCGACTGGATGTTCGGGCGGAAGAAGCGCTTGCTGATGCCAACCACCTTGCGGCCAACACCGCCCTTGCTCTTCGCCAAACCCTTCATCACAATCGAGCGACCCGCCGCGGGGCGCTTGCCGCAGAGTGAGCATACGCGTGACATATAGTTCATCCCTTTCGATGACAACTGCCAAAGCACGGAATTATAGCCGTCCGAGCCATTTTTGCAAGCGCTTTCGCCAAATCCGGAGACAAATACTTGCCGGACCAGCATTTTCGCCGTGCGAATCGACTCGAAAAGCCTTGCTGCCCATCGGAGCGGATTGGCCCCGACCAGCGTCCGCGCCCATCCGCCGTGGTCAAAGTTGGCCTTGTACCAGTTCTTCGGCGGCTTTTCGGTCTCGCGCACCGCCATCACCGGGCGGTCGGCCTGGGTCTTGTGGTGCTTGGGATTGAACATGTGGCGGAGCTTGACCTTCTCGCCACTCTTGGTTAGCAGCTCCGGCGTCTTCCAGTACTCGAAGACCCGCCAGTACCCGGTGCGGTTATCAATAATCACATTCTCCCAGGCCTTGCCGTGAGATTGGGCTAGGGCGGGTGCCGAGCAGAACCAACAGCAAAACACGGCCGACCGTTCGCATAACACCTCCTTGATCCAAGCGGAACACGGACCAAGCCACACGCCCGGCGTCGTTTGTTCCGAACCCTCTGTCATCCGATACGCGCGAACCTCCTCGCGCCTGCTTACTTCTTCTCGATTTCCAACGGAGCGAAGGTATAGGTAAGGTCGCCGACATTCACCACATACCGGTCGCCATCACGCTGCACGGACGCCGAGGGCATCGGCTCGCCCTTGTCCAGCGGGCTGAGCACGTGCAGGTACACCTGCTCGGCAGCGGCATCTTCGGGAATGATCTCGAAGCGTCCGTGGCCGACTATCTGCTCCGGCTTGCCGCAAAATCAATTGGCGGGGGTGGCCTGAGTCCGAACCTTCTTTTCCCTTCAACGACGGTACGGATAGCCGTAAGCGTGCGGAATAACTTTCCCGTCACGCACCTTCGGCGTCCCCGCCGAACAGACTGCCGATAGCAGCACAGATGTCGCAACCGCACCACCCGGTATTCGGCAAGGCTTCGTAATCAATTACCTCTTCCGCTTATCCAACAAGCCGGGGCCATCCGGGTTCCACTGGTAACGGTCGCCCTGAACCTTCCAGAACGCCTCCCATGCCGCCTGCAAGGTTCCCGGCGCGGGCACTTGGTCGATTCGAACCGCGACAAGCTGATTGTTACGCGGCACCAGGCGTTCATCCGCAGGCAGCGCGGGATCAAACATCCGCGACAAGGTCGTCAGAGCCAAGGAGCGAACCGCTGCCTTCTCCTCGGTGAGCAGGAAGATGAGGCGTCCGACCGCGCTGGGATCGGAAATACGAACCAACGCGTTGGCCGCCTCCTGCTCAGCCCGATCGCCATGCCCGCCCATCCAAGTGGAGTCCGGGCCGCGCTGCACAAACTTGATCAGATCGGGGACTGCGTCACGCACGCGCAACCGGCCCAGTCCAGCAATAGCACGGTTCAGGTTCCGCCCAGTGAGTTGGCCCGGCTCACGCAGTTCAGCCAACAACACTTTACCCGCCGCGGTGCGGTCGCTGGTGCGGGGCAGCATTTGCAACATCGAACTGCGAAGATACCAATGACCCGCACGCTTGGCCCCTGGCTTACGGCGGGTCTGCATCAGAACCTCGCCCATCGCCTTCACGGCCTCCGTATCCATTGACCGTTTAGAGGGCAACAGATATTTAAGCATCGCCGTCTCGGCAATCTTGAAAGTAACCGAGTCGCCGGACAGTGCTCCGCACAGCAAGTGCGGCACTCCAGTCGAGTCGCCGCGAGCAAACAAGACATAGGCTGCCGTAACTCGCACCCGTTCCGATTTATCCCCCAAGGCCTGCTTCAGCAACTCCACGCCGACCTCTTCGCCGACCTCGCCCCACAAAGCCCAGCACACCGCCATCCGCAGCATCTCGTTGCCTTCGGCAAGGTAGGAGCCAAGCAGCGCCCGAACCTCCGATTTCGGCCAGTTCGGTAGCTCACTCGCCGCGGTCACCGCCAACACCGCGCAGGCGTCATCGTAATTCGCCAGAGCCGAGACCGACTGGTTCATCACCTTGGGTACCATCGCCTCCCAAGCGATCCCGCTCCGCAGCCACCCGCCGTCCAGGCTGGGGCTGAGTTTCAGAGCCTCCTCTCGCACCTGATCCAAACGGGATATCGCGTTGAGCAGCCAGACGGCTCGGCGGCGTTCCGAGATTCTGCCCTGCTCCGCGTAGGCATCAATGACCTCGGCCAATGTACGGCCGGGCACCCGGACACTGCAACCGGCGGTCTTCTGATAACCAAGGGCCACACGCACCACACGCTGGTTGGTCATGTCGCCGACATAGGCGGCGTTGTCCGAAACCATCACCGTGCGCGGGTCGGCCAACGGAATGCCCGGCCCCTGTTCGTCGGGGTTGCCGTAGCGCCCGAAGGTCATAATCTCGTTGCCGTTTGAGTCGAGCACCAGAATCCGGCAACGGAGCTGGTCGGGCACAAAGACCCGGTCGTAGGCATCGAGGTCGAACCGTGGCGTCCAACACTGGCACCCATCGCGAGGGCGAGCCGGACGAATGTTCGAGACGCCGAAATAACTCCAGAGGACGCCCTCGGCGATGAAGTCGCCGCGCCCCTCGGCGGTTGTGAACTGCCTCTGGCCGGGTTTTAGAGAGCGGGCTTGTGGAGTTCCTTTTCCCGCAAGCCGTACTGAGCCGCCATCGGGATCAAACTTTAGCAGGCTTCCATAGTTATGAACAAAGCGGTCGTTCCGGTCGAGTTTCACCCTGCCGACCAAGGCGTCGGGCACGGTCTTGTCCAAAGGCTTTAAGTGGTCCATTACGTAGATATTGCCGCGCCGGTCCACACGCACGCCCGCCGGGCTGCCGGTCTCGAACACGATCAACGAGTCCTTACGAACCGTTCCATCGGGATTCAGCGCGCTGAGCCGCATGGGCTGACCATAGCCGCCCCGCTCGTGAATCCAGTAAATGCCTCCGTCAGGAGCGATGCAGACATCACGCCCGTAGAAACTGCGAATGGCGTCTTCACGCACGGTAGGGACAATATAGGACCCGGTCATAGAAAACGGCAAAGGACGAAGGAACGGATCGAGGCGCCCCATCTCGCCGAGCACATGAATCCCGATAACACCTTGGGGCGAGGCCACGATTTCGGTGATGCCGTTCGCCTTGGGGGCCATCAGTGTCCTGAAGCCTTCGATGTCGCCCGTACGGCCGTTCATCCGCCACAAACCCTCAAACATCCAGTTGCCGTAAACCAGCTCGCGTTGCCGGTCCACGCCGTAAAGCAGCGGTTGACGCGGACGTTCGCCGTCGCTGAGCACCCGGTCCAACCGCCACGAGCCACCGACGTCCACCATCCGAACCAGTACCGAGGGGCCGGAGCCAATGCCCGACTTGCCGACCGGGACATTCGCCACGTAAACCGCGGCGGGGCTTGAGTCGGGATCGATGGCGATGAACGGCCACAGGGTCGCAAGGTCGATGGACATCCCGGCATTCTCACCGGTGCATTTGACCAGCCGCGCCTTCTGATAGCCCGCCGTCGCAAAAACCTGCCCGGTTTTCGGATGGACCGCGACCAGCCGGGGCCATTCGATGGGGATTTCGCGGATCAGAGCACCTGCCGGATCAAACACCGCGATGCGATGATTGCCCCGGTCAGCCACATATAAGTTGCCGGTTGCATCAAAGGCAATGCCCTCGGGATTCTTCAGCCCGTCTTTGCCCGATCCCGCCTTCCCCGGCGTACCCACAAAGGCCGACGGCGAGGCATCCGCCGCCCACGGCGAGCGAAACACCGCATGCTGCGTCCCGGAGATGTAAATCTGTCCGTCCGGGCCGTATGCCAAATAAAGCATGCCTTGTTGAAATCCCGGGCCGAGAATTGGCCCGGCGTAGCCCGCTTGAGGCGCCCCGCCGTCCGCCGCAACGCGAAGAAGCCGCCGCGGCAATTTCTGTCCCCACACATAGCTGGCGAATCGCCGAGCTTCCATGTGCATTCCGGTGTCCGCCCAAGTTGCACCCACCGGCCAGTTGGAGAAAATCAAATCACCTTCAGGCGTTACAGCCGGCTGCTGATAACGGCGGAGCCCGAGTTCAGGAAACAGGGAGGTGGGGAACCGTTCGCCGCCATCCAGCACCATCTCGCCCAGCGGCTTGGCCCGCTCCAGCGGAATGGCTGAGGGGCGCGGCAAAAGGGTGCGAACATACTCGCCCCCAGGGGTGAACAGCCGGAAATAGCCGGACCGAGTGTCCCGGCCCGGTTCCGACATCACATAAAGCTGCCCTTGCGGCCCGGTGGTCAAACCATACACCGTGCCCAGACGCTTCGGATTCCAATCGAGAAACCGGTCCAACCCCGCGGAAAGCCCCAGATGGACCTCGACGCGATAGTTGCCCGCCGGCACCGGGCGACCCAGTTCGTCCAAACCATCCCAAACCAGTTCTTGTTCAAGCGTATCAGGCTGCAATGGCTCCGGCGGGTTGGGACCAAGAACACCGGCTGCCAGATGCCGCACAACCTCGCCCTGATGGTTTTTAATCGATACCGCCACATCCGTCGCCCGCGTTACCGCGAAGCGGATGCGTACATTGTTACCGTCCAGCGTGGCCGTCGGCTCCAGGGCAAACGCGGGGAGCTGCTCGCCCTGCCATGCCGGGCCACCGACCAGAGCCACAGGGCCACGCCCAGCCGCACAGCCGCCTGCCGCCAGAGCCGCCGCCACACACAACATTCCAACCAGACGCCTCATGACCCGCCTCCTGATAACATACTGCAAACGTAACGCCCCTCATGTACCGGCGCGGCCAGGCTATCATGCAAGCTCGCCGCCTGGTTCATTGAGCACACAGTGACCATACTGATTGCAGGGTATCCAATATCATTGGCCGGAACAACGCACCCATCATATCACAGCACAGCCAAGATCGTCACGAAAAAAAGGCAAGAAAAAAACAACAAATTCCCCATCAACTAAGCACAGCATACCCAGATGTGACGAGTTACCATCCGAAATGCCCCCAAAAAACAAGCCCTCGGCAAGTCCATTCAAGACCTGCCGAGGGCTTCTGCCTGGTGGTGGAGACGAAGGGGCTCGAACCCTCGACCTCTAGAGTGCGATTCTAGCGCTCTCCCAACTGAGCTACGTCCCCAACTCAGCATTACCCTGCCTGTTGTCAATCCGAGGCCCCGTGGCCGCGGCTCACCTCGCATCGGGCCGTCTGCTTCGACGCCCCCATCTTAGCACCCGCACCGCCGGATGTCAACGCCCGCAAAACCTGAGTCGCCCCCAGTTTCAGAAGCGGGATAGGAGGCGTCGGTCGAGGGCGATGCGATTGGGGAACTGTTCGATAATGCGGAGACCCAGCGAGACGAAGCTGAGGACGCGGACGCCGCGCTTGTTGTTGCAGAGCTTGAGGTCTTCGCCCCGGGCCTG
>CAZBCO010000033.1:0-3957 GCA_964490295.1 uncultured Planctomycetota bacterium | reverse complement strand
CACCCCAGTGGCTCAGCCGCCTATTGGCCCGCGTCGATGTTGAGGGCGGCATCATACGCGGCGGTCAATTTGTTGTGCTCCACATTTCGTCCGGTACTTACCAGGCGCCGGCATTGCATATAAACCTGTTCCACCCTTTGCTCGCGCGTGTTGGCCCGGCGGGCCACGGTCTTCGCTGCAACCTGTGCTGACTTGTCCAACCGCAGCACCTCCGCCCTGACATTCTCCTGTCTTTGTTCGATTCCCCGAAGCCCGCGTGTGTCAGCGTACCTTTCGAAATAATCTTCCAGAGGATTGTCGTTTTCCCATTGCTTGATCCGAGTTCCATCACTTCCATGGCTTCTCATATAATCATCCCGTTCCCGCTCCCAATCTTTCATCCGTTGAACACGCCTGTCCTCCTTGGCCTTGATATCCCGTGCCAACTTTTTGAAACTCTTGACAAGATCCTTTCGCTCGCTGGTGTATTTGTGCTTCAGGTCCTCAATCTCGCGCTGCTTCATCTCCTGAACCCTTACCTTATACTCCTTGTACAACTCCTCATTTCTCGCCATGGTGGCCTTAAGTGCGGCAATCTCCGCCGGGGACAATTGGGATTCGGGCTTCTCCGGTTCGGTCGCGATCGGCTCATCGATAACTTTCGGGGCCGGGTTCAAGATCGCCTTGGCGGCTTCGGCGGTGGCGGCGTCCGGCATCGCATCCAAGCTGGCTTGTGCATAAACGAGTGATTCTCTTCCAAGCCCCTTCTCACGACACCACTGGGCCAGTTCCAAAAGCCCTTTGGCGTCGTCATCGGCCACCTGAGCCTTCTTTCGAGCCAACTCGGCCAAAGCATCGTTCAGATCGCCGGTATCCAGGTTCAGAGAAGCGATGTCTGCACGCTTGAACTCCAGAATCCCACCGACCGTACGAAACTTCAGCGACAGGATCTCGCCTTGAACCGGCTCGCCATCCTTTAACTTCAGCGTGTCCTGTCCCGTGGCGGCCTTGATAATTGCATTGACCTTCGCGGCCTCGTAGGTCTTCTCCTTACCTCCCACTAAAAAAACAACCGCTTGGAGACTTCCCTCGAGTTTGCCCCCGTGGCTCAGAATCAAAGTATCTGCAATGACCGGGCCGGCGAACAGAACCAACACCAAGAGGCCAATACCGCTTTGCTTGAGCAATTGTTTCATTTTGAAAAACCTCCAAACGCAAACATTAAGTCATGTATACGGATAATCCCATTGATTCCAACGGATTATACCAAAAAACGTTCGTGATCCTGCGAACAAAACATGTAATAATGTGTATTCAAACTCAATTTTCGCACCGTTCTTAAGCCTGAATCATGCGTAAGCCTATTCAAGCAAACACGTTACGCTAACAAGCGCGGAGATATCTCATATCAGGCCGGAAGCTGGTTTTCAGCCGGTTTGACTCATGGCCTGATCACGTCGCCCTTTTCAATCGCTCCTGCCGTCGCGTTAGGGTCAACCCGTCCGATGCCAAGTTCCTCTTCAACGCTCACCACACGAATACGGCCCACATAACGGTCATTGCGAAACACGCTGCATTCTTGCCCCGGCTTTGCTGCGTGCTTCTTTCCGGTGCTGAAAACCACCAGCCCCTTCTCGTCGGCGACACGAAGCACGAGCCAGGGCATAAAGCCTTCCTCAGGAACCTCGCCGGCCTGACGCTTCGCCCACCAGTCTTGCCATCGGACCACGGCCTCCCGACGCTCGCGTTCGCTGCCTTCGGCCTGAAACCCGAAGGAGAGCGAAGCATACTGCCGCAGCCCCTCGGCCGCCTGGGCGCGGACCATCGGGTGCGGGTCGTCAAGGGCCTTGATAAAGATCGGGGCCAGGCCCTTGTCCATCATCGGGCGCATCGCCCGGAGCACTTGGTACCGAATGAATTGATTGTCGGATTCCAGTTGGCGAAGCAAGGGGGCGACGGCGGCGATATCCTGGCGGTTAGCCAACGCCAGCGCGGCAGTGACCGCCAGTTGCGGGTCGCGGTGCTGGGCTAACTTGAGCAGTTCGGTGCGAGCGGCATCGTCGGCCATCCGAGCCAGAAGCCGAATGGCGTTGACAGCCTCCGCCCGTGAAGGGCCTCTGGCCACCTTAATGAGGACTTCGGCGGTGTTCAGGCTGCCGCTCTGATGCACGGGCAGATAACGATAATACACTTCAAGGTTAAGGATATTCAACGTCGTGGCGTAAATCCGACCACCCACCTTACCCCAGAAGCCATCGACCGGGTCCCAGCTCCCGTCACGACATCCGCCACGTCGCTGGTGGTCGAGCAGCGTCTTCTTCATCGCCCGGTTCCACTGCTCCCATTCCCGCCCGCCGAACTGAAACATCGCCAGTGTCGCGTAATACCAATGGTAAACGGAGTTCAGCAATTTCGGACGCTGAATGCGTTCCCAATCGGGCTTGTGCCCCAACAGAAGCGCAGCCTGCCGACGGCGTAGCGGATCGTCATTTGTGAATCCCATGAATTGTGCGGAGGCCAAGCCGACCGCGACCATTCCCGGCCCCTTACGCCCCGGGGCCGGCTCCAGGTTCGAGTAAATCACTTCGCCGCTTGGGATGGTCACGTGGTCAATAAAACGAGCGCATCGGTAGATGACCGCCGACGGAATCTCAATGCCCGCGGCCTGTGCCGACTTCAGGGCCATCACCTGCCAACCGGTGATCGACGTATCATACCGTCCGGTCTTTGCGTTGCTGTAATCCCAAGACCCCGAAGTCTGCTGTGCTCGACAGATGAAACCAACCGCCAGCTCCACCGGCTTACAGAGCCGGGTGTCCTGGGTCATGGCGTATAGTTCGGCCAGAGCAAAGGTGGCGATGCCTTGATTATACATCATATAGTAATTGGTCTGTTGCGAGGGTTGCAAAAAGAGGCCGTCCTGCTGTTGCGTCTTGAGCAGATACTCAAGGGCCGCGCCGATCGACTCCTGATACTTGCCGCCCTCGTGGGTCGAACCCGCCCCCTGGAAGCAAAGCATTGCCAAGCTGGTCATCGACACGTCCAGCGGAACATCCCAGCGGCCCACACCATCACACCGAATCTCCCCTTTGCAGAGTCGATTAAACTGGTTGCTGCTCCAACTTCCGTCCGGTTGCTGATGACGGATCAGCCATGCCAAGCCCCGTTCGACGGCGTTCTCGGTTTGAGCATCACCGCCGTAGTCGCCCAGCGCCTTGGCCTTGGCCTCTCCGGTTCGATGGGCATAGGCCGAACCGCTTGCCGGTTTGGGCTTATCCCCACCAATGACGCGGGTGCCCTGCTCTTCCTGCCCTGGCTTGGCGATGGATTCGGTAACGGCTGGAACCTCCGGTTGGGGAAGCGGAGGAAGCGGTTCGGGTTCGGGCTGGGGTTCCGGTTCAGGCTCCGGCAGCGGTTCCGGCTCAGGATCGGGTTCCTTGACCTTCTCGATCTTCTGGTCGCCGCGGTCTGTATCTTCAGGAATGCCCGGCAACTCGACAATCGCCGCTATCAACGGTTTTTGCTCGGGATCTGTTGGGCGTGTCATGTAACGGATGGCGTCCGCGATGACCAGCCCGGAGAGCACCAGGCTGGCCGCCACCAGCAGCGTGGTCATCCGGCGCAGCGGGTCCGGACAAATCGCCCGTGTTTGCTCATATTCAAGCACGGAACCCCGTGCCTTTCGTCGCCAACGTACGGCCATCGCTTTCCTCACACCGTCCAACCCTTATTCTAACGCACAGGGCGACTTGCGCAAAGCCTTTGCTTGGTTTCGATGAACCGCCGGCAACCTGATAATCCTTGGTACGGCGACAGCAAGAAAGGGTTATTCCATCGGGTACCGCAGGCCGATTTGCTCGCGCACCCGGTCCAACGTGGTCATAATCGCCACCGACTCATCCAGTGGCATCAGGTCGCTTTCCATCCGACCGGAGCGAAGGCACTCCATCACATTCATCGCCTGGTAATTGTAGCCAT
>CAZBCO010000032.1:0-5817 GCA_964490295.1 uncultured Planctomycetota bacterium | reverse complement strand
CTTTAATCGGCGAACAGCCGAACCCTTGGGACCGCCTTCAGCCCCAGGATGTGATGAGCCGACATCGAGGTGCCAAACCGCTCCGTCGCTATGGACGCTCGGGAGCGATAAGCCTGTTATCCCCGGAGTACCTTTTATCTGATGAGCGACGGCCCTTCCACTCGGAACCGCCGGATCACTAAGCCCTGCTTTCACATCTGCTCGACTTATGGGTCTCGCAGTTAAGCTCCCTTATGCCTTTATACTCGACGCATAGTTGCCAACCATGCTGAGGGAGCCATTGGACTCCTCCGTTACCTTTTAGGAGGAGACCGCCCCAGTCAAACTGCCCACCACGCACTGTCCCGGTCGTGGATTCACACAGACCGGTTAGGGTTTCAGCATAACAAGAGTGGTATTTCACTGGTGACTCCACCAGCCCTGACGAGCTGGCTTCAACGTCTCCCACCTATGCTACACAGGTTATGATAAAACTCAATACGAGGCTACAGTAAAGGTTCACGGGGTCTTTCCGTCTTGGTGCGGGTAAGCGGCATCTTCACCGCTGCTACAGTTTCACCGAGTTCTCCGTCGAGACAGTGCCCAAGTTGTTACAAGATTCGTGCAGGTCGGAACTTACCCGACAAGGAACTTCGCTACCTTAGGACTCTCATAGTTAGAGCCGCCGTTAACCGGAGCTTAGGTTCAGAGCTGCCCCACCCGAAGGTGGTTGACCCATCCCTTTGACTTACCGGCACCGAGCACTTGTCAGTCTCTATACGTCCTCTTAGGAGTTTGCAGAGACCTGTGTTTTTGGTAAACAGTCACTTGGGCCTTTTCGCTGCGGCCACCTCAGGCTGCGTCAGTAAATGACATGACCTTAACGTGGCGTTCCTTATCCCGAAGTTACGGAACGAATTTGCCGAGTTCCTTAACGGAGAGTCGCTCGAGCGCCTTGGGATTCTCACCCAGCCTACCTGTGTCGGTTTACGGTACGGACGGCATGAATACTCGCTAGAGGTTTTTCTTGGCTCCTGGTATCGGTCTCTTAATAAGGCTTTCGCCCTTCGCACGCCCTTACGGTATGTGTCTCCTGGATTTACCTGGGAAACCCGATATAGCGTTTAACGAGCCAACTAATGGCTTTCGCGACCTAACCCGAAGCGTCACCCCATCGCTGATCCCCCGAAGGGGAAACGTATCCTGCCGGCGAATGAATGTTGACATTCTGTCCATCGACTACGCCTTTCGGCCTCGCCTTAGGATCCGGCTAACCCTGGGCGGACTTACCTTGCCCCAGGAAACCTTAGGCTTTCGGCGGAAGGGATTCTAACCCTTCTTCTCGCTACTCGTACCGGCATTATCACTTCTGCCCGGTCCACCGCTCCTTACGGTACGGCTTCACTCCAGGACAGAACGCTCTCCTACCACGCCATCACCCGAAGGTGATGACATCCGCGGCTTCGGTATTGTGCTTAGTCCCGATCATTATCGGCGCGAGATTGCTCGACTGGTAAGGAGTTACCCACTTTTTAAATGATGGCTCCTTCTAAGCCAACATCCCAGCTGTCTTAGCAGCCTCACTTCCTTTCTCACTGAGCACAACTTAGGGACCTTAGCCGGCGGTCTGGGCTGTTTCCCTTTCGACAATGAGGCTTATCCCCCACTGTCTGACTCCTGCAATAATCTCCACCGGTATTCGGAGTTTGATTGTGCCGGCTAGGACGGAATCCCGCGCAGCTCATTCAGTGCTCTACCCCCGGTGGGTAGTTTGCAAGGCTATACCTAAATATATTTCGGAGAGAACCAGATATAGGCGGGTTTGATTAGCCTTTTACTCCCATCCACAGCTCATCACCCAGATTTTCAACTCTGGTGTGTTCGGCCCTCCACGAGCGGTTAAACTCGCTTCAGCCTGGCCATGGATAGATCACCCGCTTTCGGGTCTACTACGTACTACTTGACGCGCTATTCACACTTGCTTTCGCTTCGCCTTCTGCCCAGAGGGCATTAAGCTTGCAGCACGCAGTAACTCGCCGGTCCATTATGCGAAAGGTACGCCGTCACACATTGCTCTCCCGAAGGAGAGCCATAGTGCTCCGACCGCTTGTAAGTACACGGGTTCAGGTACTATTTCACTCAGCTCACGGCTGTGCTTTTCACCTTTCCCTCACGGTACTAGTTCACTATCGGTCGCCAAGGAGTACTTAGCCTTAGGGGGTGGTCCCCCCGGATTCAAGCCGGGTTTCACGTGTCCGGCCCTACTTGGGAAATCTGTCCAGGAACGCTTCCTTACGTCTACGGGCCTGTCACCCGCTATGGGGCGGCTTTCCAGCCGCTTCGACTTCGTACGCGTTTATCAAACCTGTGGCCCTCCACAAGGGGCCTGACAGTTCCCACGACACCGATGATGCAACGGTTGTGGCCTATCACGCATCATCGGTTTAGGCTGCCCGCCCGAAGGCGGGACATTTCCCCGTTCGCTCGCCGCTACTGAGGGAGTCGAGATTTCTTTCCTTTCCTGCGGGTACTAAGATGTTTCAATTCTCCGCGTTACCTCCCGTAAACGGGTGACGGGCTTTTAAGTTCCCGCCGGGTTTCCCCATTCGGACATCCTCGGATCACTGCCTGCTAGCGGCTTCCCGAGGCTTATCGCAGCTTGCTACGTCCTTCATCGGCTCTTGGCGCCAAGGCATCCACCGTGTACCCTTGAGTAGCTTGACCACAACTATCCCTCTGCTCGAAAGCAGAGTTCGAATTACGGGCCAACTGTATTTTGTACAGCGATTTGTGCCTTTCCACTATTCGGTTTTCAAAGAACCCTTCGGCTTTCGCTCTCACGTCTGCCGAGCAAATATATATACCACAAGTCTCCCCACAATGCAACACAAAAGGCGTGAATTTCACATAATATTCCAACTCGCCCTCCGAAACCCTTCCAGGCCACTCTAAAGGGCCTTCGGGATTGACCCGCCGACGTGGTATGCTAAGATGGGGGCGCGAAACAGGCTGTTTTTTTCATGGTCCGGCGGGGTCAAGCCATGGCCAACGACAATCCGAGCCACCTGACGATGGAACGCCGGCTGGAGAGCCGGGGCCGCATGGTCGCCTGGCTGGCCCTCACCCCGATCATCGCCCTGCCCTTCCTGCACCATCTTGGTATCTCTTACGAGTGGTCTTACCCCAAGCTGCTTGCCCTTCAAACCGCAGTGGCGACGGTCTGGATCGGGCTGGTGCTGGTGCGGCCGGTGCGTATCCAGGAGATGTGGAGTGCCTCCGGGGTTGGCCTGCCGATGCTTCTTATTCTGGCCTGGGCTTTTTTAAGCATCGGGTGGTCCGAGGTTCGCTGGGCGGCGGCACAGCCGCTGGTGGAGCTGACCACGATGGCCCTGGCGGTGGTGGGCTTCGCCAATCTGTTCACGGTGCTCCGGATTCGCCGTGGCTTCCTTCGGGCGTATGGCGTCGCAGCCCCGCTGGCCTGCCTGGCGTTCGTGGTCGCCCATCCCTTCAGCGAATCGCCCATCTTTGTCTATCCCTTTGCCAACGCCAATATCGCGGCCTCGTTTGCCCTGATGCCGCTGGTGGTCGGGGCGGCCTATGGCTTCAGTGCTCTCACCGGGCGTGTCTCGAAGCGGTACGGCCTGTTCGGCCTGACGGCGGCCATGGTCGCTGCCGTCGCCATCGTGGTCAGTCGCTCGGCGGCCGGGGCAGCATCGGGCGTGTTCGGCGTGGCGTTGGTAGCGGTCTTCGCCACACGTGGCCCAACTCGCCGAATCGCTACGCTTTGCCTGGTGCTTCTGTTGCTGGCCACGCTGGCACTGCCGGTGGTGGCTCCCACCTGGCTGCGGGAAGAGCTGGGGGCGCGGCCGGCGATGTGGAGCGGGGCGATGCGACTGGCCGCGATGCACCCGATACGTGGCCTGGGCATCGGCTCGTTCTTCGTCGAATATGCCCGCGTCTATCCTGTGGCCTACGCGGCTCATCGTTATCACTCCGATATTGTCGAGACGGCCCATTCGGTGCCGCTGCACATGGTGGTCGAGCTGGGGCTGGTCGGTGCGGCGCTGGCCCTGTGGCTTTGCCTGGCCGCCGGAAAGCAGGCCCTCCAGGCTCACGGTCGGCTTGGGCCGGGCGATCGGACCCTGCTCTACGGCCTGGTCGCCGGGGCGCTGGCGATGCTGGCCCAGGGAGCGGTCTCAACCGAGATACATCATCTCGGCAGCGCGATTCATCTGGTACTGGCCTTGGCCTTGTTGGGCGGGTTGACCACGGTGCGCTGGCGTCCTGTGTCCGCACCGCACCGACGGTCGCAGGCCGTCGGGGCCTTCTGGGCGGTGCTGTTTGCCGTGGCTTATGCCGGCACCGCCTTGCCGGGCCTGGCATCCCAGTTCCACCTCACCCGGGCGTGGACCATGCCGGCGGGCCGCCCGACGCGACAGATTGAACTGCTGCGGCGGTCCATCGCCGCGTCCTGGCCGAACCTTTCAACCCTGAAGGCGCGCTATCGAATTGCTGAGATTTATGAAACCAGCGGGCATTACGAAGCCGCTCTCGCCGAGCTGCGAGCTCTCGACACCCTCGCCCCCAACATCGGCCGCGTCCGAGCCAGCCAGGCCCGCGTCCTGCTGCGGCTTGGCCGGATTGAATCCGCCACTCAGGCGATCATCGCCTACTGCCGCAAAGACCCGCTTGACCGGCCTTCTTACCAGACCTGGACGCAGATTCTGCACGCCGCCGTCAAAGCGGGCACGCCGCATCTGGCCGCCCCACGCGAGGCGCTCCGCCTGCTGGCCATCGCCGAATTATATGATACCGACCGGCTGCCACAATCTGAGGTGGAGCAGCTTCGCCGGCCCTTCACCGAGGCCCTCCGCCAGGCTGCCGAGGAATCTCCATAGAAGCACCGACCGCATACCTGCGGATCGAATAGCATGTCACGCCCGCGAGGCACAAGACTGCGACGGTTTATTCCCCGTCTGCCTTCTCCACCACCACCCGGAAGCCGACGCTGTTCCAACGGGCGTCGGGGTCAGAGTAATTGCGAAAGGCCGAACGGAAGTGCGCCGGTTTCGCGCGGTAACTCCCGCCGCGCAACGCTCGCCGACCGCCCGTCGCCGGGCCGGTCGGGTCGGTCGTCGCCGCTTTGCGATATGACCCCATCCAGTCCGAAACCCACTCACCTACGTTCCCGTGCATATCATACAGACCCCAGGCGTTCGGCCGCTTCTGGCCCACCGGGTGGGTCTTCTCGCCGCTGTTTTCCCGGTACCAGGCGTGGTCCGGCAATGGCTCTTCATCGTCCCCGAAGCTGAATCGTGCCTGGCTCCCCGCACGACAGACGTATTCCCACTCCGCCTCGGTCGCCAGCCGAACCGTCCGCCCGGTCTTCTCCGACAGCTTCTTGCAGAACTCCGCCGCGTCTTCCCACGACACCTTTTCAACCGGGAGGTCCGCACCCTTGAACTGACTGGGGTTCGCGCCCATCACCGCTTCGTACTGGGCCTGCGTCACCTCGAACACGCCCATATAGAAGGGTTTCGTGAGCGTCACGCCCCTCTGTGGGCATTCGAAAAATTTCCAGCCCCCTGCATCCTCGGGCGTACTTCCCATCATAAAGTTACCCGCTGGGATAAGCACCAAATTCAGTTTCACCCCGCCGCCCAGGTCCAGCACATTTAGATAATCCCGATACCCCAATCGCTCGCGGTCGGCCTCGGTCAGCACATCATACAGCAGAGGGAGCAGCCGCCGGACCGTGGAACGCATGGTTTGAATGCGGGCGAGCAATGTGCGCCAGGCCGGGTCGCCCTCGTCCATCGTCCCGGCTTGCCGGTCGCG
>CAZBCO010000031.1:0-5238 GCA_964490295.1 uncultured Planctomycetota bacterium | reverse complement strand
CTGAGGTACGGCTCGATGGGCACGTGGCTGCGGTAGCTGTGACCGACCGGATGGACATAGTCGCGGACGTCTTCGAGCAGATTCTCGGTGCGGAACCATTCGACAATGGCCTCGCGCGCCTCGAAGCGGTCCATCCCAAGCAAGTTGCGGGCTTCGGGCATATCCGCATCGTTCCAGCCATAGCTGTCGCTGATGCTGCCGTCCGGGGCCATCACATTGATGATCGGCAGGCTGTGGCGCTGTCCGATGGCGTAGTCGTCGAGATCGTGTGCGGGTGTGACCTTGAGGAAGCCGGTGGAGAAGCGGGCCTTCTCGTCCTCGCTTTCGGGATTGGGCAGGACGACATGTTCGTCGGCCACGATGGGGATTTGCCGTCCGACGATGGGCAGGCGGACCTTCTGGCCGACCAGCGCCGCGGCTCGCGGGTCGCGCGGGTTCATCGCCACCGCCGTGTCGCCGAGCATCGTCTCCGGCCGCGTGGTCGCGACGGTGATATGCTCAATCCTCTGCCCGTCGCACTCGACAGGCTGCACCAGGGGATAACTCAAGTAGTAGAAATGCCCCCGGACGTCCTGATGTTCGACTTCGTCGTCGGCGAGCACGGTTTGCGTGGCGGGGTCCCAATTGACCAGGCGCTTACCGCGATAGATGAGGCCGTCTTTGAAGAGGCGGAAGAAGTTCTCGCGGACTGCCTTGGCGCAGACCTCGTCCATCGTGAACCGCTGGCGTTCCCAGTCGCAGGAGCAGCCCATCAGCTTGAGCTGCTCGCTGATGATGGCCTCGTATTCATCCTTCCAAGCCTGAACGCGGGTGACAAACTCCTCACGCTCAAAGTCCGTCCGGCGCTTGCCCTCCTCCGCCAGGATACGCTTCTCGACGACGGTTTGCGTCGAGATACCGGCGTGGTCGGTGCCGGGCATCCAGACCGTGTTGTCGCCCCGCATCCGATGATAGCGAATCAGGGCATCCTGAAGCGTGTTGTTAAGGGCGTGGCCGACATGCAGGCGCGCGGTCACGTTGGGGGGTGGAATCACAATACAGTATGCAGGCCCCTCGCCCGGCTCGGCATGGAAGCACTTCTCGCTTTCCCATAGCTGATAGATACGTGCTTCAACGTCTTGCGGAACATAGCGCGGCGGCAATTCGGAACTCATGGGCACCTCATGTGGGGGCATCCGTCGAGGTTCAGGTTTCGGACAAGCCCTGATTCAATATCTCGACGGCCCGGTCGCAATCCTTTTCCGGAACGATAACGGAGATTTTGACCTCCGACGTGCCGATCATCTTGATGTTGATGCCTGCATCGGCCAAGAGGCCGAAGACCTTGGAGGCCGCTCCGGCGTGACTGCGCAGGCCGACTCCGCTGATCGACACCTTGCAGATGTCCGAGCTGACAATCACGGGGTCGTTGGTCATGTCGGGCTTCAATGCCTCCAGCGTTTGCAGGGCCTTTTCGATATCGCCACGCTTGACGGTGACGCTGATACCGGACGAGCAGGAGTTCTGGAGCACGATATCGAGGATAATTCCAGCCTTGGCGAGCAATTCCAGAACACGGGCCGCCTGGCCGGGCTTATCCGCCAGTCCGGTCACCTTCAGTTCAGCCTGGTCGCGGTCACAGTCCACAAACTGAACATGCAGCCCCTCCATGGCCTCTTCGCCGGTTAGGCTCGAGACGGTGGGGCGATCGGTTACCGGAATGGCCTTGGGCAGGTTATCCAGATCAAAGGCCTTATGCACCGCTCGTAAGGCCCGCTCACCGTCCGAACTATCGACCACCACCGAGATATTGATCTCGGAGGTGGTGATCATCTTGACATTGATGCCTTTCTCGGCGATAGCGAGGCACATTCGGGCGGCGATGCCCTCATGATGAATCATCCCCGCACCCACGACGGACACGCGGGCGATCTCTTCCTCATAAGTGACGTCTTCCGCCCCCAAATCCTGGGCCAGACGGCGGCTGACGACCAGGGCCTCGCGCAGGTCTGTGGTTTTAACCAGAAAGCTCATATCCGCCTTCCCGGCCACCGGATAGCTCTGGATGATCATGTCCAGGTTAATGTTTCGAGCGCCGATGCTACCCACCACTTTGGAGGCGACGCCGGGATGGTCGGGCAACCCGGTGATGCTGATGCGGGATTCCTTCAGGCTCATCGCCGCTCCGCAGACCGGCACCTCTTCGAATCCAGCCACCTCGCCGCACACCACCGTCCCCGGCTCATCGCTGAACGTCGAGCGAACACAGAGGGGGACGTGAAATTTCTTGGCCACTTCCACCGAGCGCGACTGCACGACTTTGGCCCCCACACTGGCCAGCTCGAGGATTTCGTCGTGGCTCACCGCATCCAGTTTGGCGGCTGCCGACACCACCCTCGGGTCGGCGGTGTAGATGCCGTCCACATCGGTGTAGATTTCGCACATATCTGCATGCAGGGCGGCGGCCAGAGCCACGGCGGTGAGGTCCGAGGCACCGCGTCCGAGCGTGGTGATATGGTCGTCTTCGTCTTTGCCTTGAAAGCCGGCGACGACGATGATGCGCCCACGGTCCAGCTCGCGGCGAAGGGCCTCGGTTTTAACCCGGCGAATGCGGGCCTTGGTGTGTGCTCCGTCGGTCTCGATGCCGACCTGCCCCCCGGTCAAGGAGATCGCGTCATGCCCCATGGCGTGCAGGGTCATACACATCAGGGCGATGGACATCTGCTCGCCGGTGGAGACCAGCATATCCATTTCGCGCGGGTCGGGGTCGGGGGTGATCTCATGAGCCAGAGCGATGAGTTTATCCGTCATTCCGGCTTGAGCCGACACCGCGACGACGACTTGATGCCCCTGCTCCTTGGCTCGAACGGCCTTTGCCGCCGCCCGCTTGATACACTCGGCATCGGCGACGGATGTGCCGCCAAACTTCTGAACGATAATACCCAAGATGCAAACCTCCTGTCACAAGAACCTGACCGGCCTCTATGGCCCGGAGACTGTAGCGCAGGCCTTGGTGCCAGTCAAGCAAAAACGGCCTGAAACCGCCCTTAAGCGGGTGTTATTCGTTATCTTCCAGGAACCGTTGGGCATCCAGAGCGGCCCTGCATCCCATGCCCGCGGCGGTGACTGCCTGTCGGTAGCGGCTGTCCGCGACATCACCGGCCGCGAACACACCGTCCACCGAGGTGGCGGTGCTGGGGTCTTGTATAATCGCGTAGCCCTTCTCGTCAAGCTCGACCAATCCCTTCAGGAGTCCGGTGTTCGGGGTGTGGCCAATGGCTATAAAGACCCCCTGGCACTCGACCTCGCGCTCCTCCTCGGCCTTGAGGTCGTTGACCTTGGCCCCGGTGACTCCGGTTTCCGGGTCGCCCAGAATATCGGTGAGCGTATGGCTCCAGAGGAAGTCGATCTTATCGTTCTTCATCGCCCTTTCGGCCATAATCTTGGAGGCCCGAAGCTCGTCGCGGCGATGGACGATGGTGACCTGGCTGGCAAATCGGGTAAGGAAGGTGGCCTCCTCGACCGCGCTGTCACCGCCGCCAACGACCAGGAGCTTCTTATCCCGGAAGAAGGCTCCGTCGCAGGTCGCACAGACGGACACGCCGTGGCCCATTAACTTGTTTTCGGCCTCCAGCCCCAGCAAGTTGGCTCGCGCCCCGGTGGCGATAATCAGGGCATCCGCCTGATGCTCCTCGCCTCCCGCCTTGACCGTAAACGGCCTTTTCGAGAGGTCCAGCGAATCGACGTCGGTCTGAATCAGTTCGGCATCAAAGCGTTCGGCCTGGCGGCGCATCTCCATCATCAATTCCGGGCCCATAATCCCTTCGGCAAAGCCGGGATAGTTCTCCACTTCGGTGGTGGTCATCAGTTGACCGCCGGGAGAGGCCCCCTCGAACACTTTGGGCATCAAGTTGTTACGTGCGGCATAGAGAGCCGCCGTCAATCCGGCCGGCCCTGCACCGATGATAATCAGCTTCTGATGTTCCATGACGATGCCTTTCTATTGGGGTATTTGAAACACGGTTTTTGCTGTTCCGACGTTTCCGGCGGAGTCCTCGGCTTGGATAACGAGCGTATGTTCGCCCGGTTCAAGCCGTTCGGTTTTCAGTGTCAGGGTTTCCGCTTGCCTGTCGAAAATGCCGTCCACGGGCAACAGCGGCTTCCAAGGGCCGGCGTTGACGGAATACCGCGCTCCGCTCAAGGCGGACCCGGCATCTTGCACTTCGGCTTGCACTTCGCAGGCCCGCTCCGCAATCTGCGTCCGCGTGATTTTCACAACCGGTGGTGTGTTATCCACGACAAAAGCTCGGCTGATGCGCTCGCCGGTCATGGCTCGCGGCGGCGGGTTGGCCGGTCTGTCGCCGGCAACCACCCGCAGTTCATAAACGCCGTCAGGAACCGCCTGTGTGTCCCAGGTAAACGTTTTTGCGGTCAAGTCATCTTTGAGAAGTTTCCAGTTCTTCTCGTCGCGGCCCCGGAAATACAGGGCGAATTCCATGGGGTCGTTGTTCGGGTCGCCGGCTTGCCAGGTCGCCTTGATGGTTCCGGAGGCCACCCCGTGATCGCCGCTTTCTGCCGAATTCGATGCGGCTTGTTTGTTGTTGTTCTTCTTATTGTTTGAAGCGTCGCCGTTGGATGTGATATCAATCGCGGTGACCGAAGGGGCTTGGTTATCCGCCAGATACGGGAAGTCCACCGATTCAACCACCGGCGTTATCTTGGTGTCGCGGGTCGATAGCATCAGCCGGTACTGCACAAAGCGTGCCGAGGGACTGGTGATCGGGCGGCGCCCTTCTCCGCCCTGAGGCGGTGTCCATCGGGACCATGTGTCGTCCGGTTTTTCGACGTTGCCGGAGCGTGTGGAGACCTCGACCTTGGTGCCGCGCGGTGCCTCGGTCGCCAGATTCATCGCTCCCCAGGTGGAGCGGTATTTCGCATCGAGAACCTCGGATTCATAGATGCCGCTTTCCGCAAGGCCGGCAGAAGAGGAGAAGACGCGTCCGTCATTACCGGAGCCGACAAACCAGCGTCCGTCGGGCAGAGGGCAAAGCGACAAGACCTCCGGCTGTTCCAGACTGGCCCAAACGGCGGCATCTTGTTCCGACCGGATACGGAAAATCTGGCCCTCGCCGGCCGTGCCGCAATAGAGCGCTCCGTCGTGCCAAACCATAGTGATGAACGCCACGCCCCGCATGCTGAAAAGCGGCACGGTGCGTCCGTCGGCCGAGAGCCGGAACACGGTGTTGGTAGCGACCACGG
>CAZBCO010000030.1:0-3033 GCA_964490295.1 uncultured Planctomycetota bacterium | reverse complement strand
CCGCCATGCTCGCGGCCCTCGAATCCGGGCAACTTGACGGGGCCAGGCTGGACGTGATTGACGGCGAATGGAACCCACGTCTCGCCGAACACCCGTTGATGGCTTACGCACGGACGCACGAGAACCTGGTGATCTCGCCGCACACCGGCGGCGTCACCTACGAGGCCCAGCGCATGACGATGGATTTCATGGTCGATCTGCTCAGGCAGCGTCTCCTCGCTCAAAAAACGTAAGCCGCTTTCCGGGGTGGACAGGCCTCGATGTTTTTCCCCCGCGACGGCGGAGCAGCCCCGCGAAAAAAAACGACTTTTTTTTGAACTATTTCCGGCCCAAGCTCGTTATAATCTATGGTGCAGTGCGTGAAAGCTCTGCCTACAGGGCGCAATGAGATGAGAGGAGCTTAGACCATGGAACAACTGACTCCGAGCGAATGGGCCAAAGAACAACTCAAACGAGCACCGGCGTTTGCCATCTCGACAGCCATCGTCACTCTGCTGTTGCTGTTGAGCATGTTCATTGAGTACGCCCCGGCGCGCACCCAGGCCCAGAGCCTGACGCCGGTGGAGGCGGAAATCGCCCTGCCGGAACCCGAAGTCATCGAAGAAATCAAGCCGGACGTTGAACTGAAGGAGATGGAGTTCAAGCCGGACCTCAATGCACCGAAGGTGGACGACTCGGTGCCGGTGGATGCCCCGATTGAGACGGATATCACCGTGGACGTGGAGTTTACGGAGGACGTCACCGCGGAGGAGATGGAGCCGTCCGACCCGTTCCCGATGGAATTGACCAAGAAGATGGCGGTGATCGGGACGGGGCCCGGGACGGGCGGGTTCCGGGGTGTTCTGGGCGCTCGCAGCGCGGGGGGACGGCGACAGGCGGGCCGGCGGTACGGCATGCCCGAAGGCACCGAGAAGTCGATTCTGGCCGCTCTACGCTGGCTGAAGAAGGCCCAGGAGAGGAATGGCCGGTGGCAAAGCAAGCGATGGGGCGGCACAGGAGACCACGACACCGGCCTGACCGGCTTGGCCCTGCTCGCCTTCCTGGGGTTCGGCTGCACCGACGACAAGCCTGTGGAATTCTCCCAAACCATCGACCGGAGCATCAAGTGGCTCGTGTCCCGACAGATCAAATCGGGCAAAGCCGCCGGGCGTTTTCACACGAACCTGTATAATCACGGTATCGCCACCATGGCCCTGGCCGAGGCCGCGGCGATGATGCCCAAGCGTCGTGACGCCCGAGTCGCCGCCCAGGGCGGCCTCAATTATATCGTCCGCATGCAGCCGTCGCACGGGGCCTTCAGTTACACCGGCCCCGGCAACGATGTGTCCGTCACCGGGTTTCAGATTCAAGCCATCAAAGCCGCCCAAGTCGCCGAACTCAACGTGCCCAAACAAGTCGTCGACCGCACCCGACGCTTTCTGGCCATCTGCATGAATCCCCAGACTGGCGGGGTACCGTATCGGATCGACCCCACGAAGGGTTCCCAGGGACGTAATGACCTGCGCTCGACAATGACCGCGGCCGCGTTGGCCGGTCGCCTGTTTATGGGCGAACGCAACACCTCGCCCCGGGCCAAGCTACAAGCCAATTTCTTGATGGCGAACAACCGGATGAAAACTGCCGCCCAACGGGCCAGCAATGTGTACGAGATTTACTACATCAGTCTGGCGATGTTCAACATGGGCGGGGAGTATTGGCGAGCCTGGAACCCGGCGTTCAACAACGCCCTCCGCGCCAAGCAGGTCAAGAGCGGGCCGGAGGCCGGCAGTTGGCCGATCCAGGGAATGGTTTATTCCAACCACGCCGGGCGGGTCTATACCACCGCGATGGCCTGCATGGCCTTGGAGGTCTATTTCCGCTTCCTGCCCACCTACCGGTCGTTCTGATCCTGCTGCCCCGCAGCCGATACACACGCCGCGCCGCGTAACGGCGATACTTCCCGTCGCTCGATCGATGGTCGGCGGCTTCGACGCCAAACCCCGCACACCACTCAAGCCGTGCCTCCGCAGTATCCCGTCCTCCTCCCGCGCCCAAAGAAACCAACGCTCCCGGCGAACGCCAATGGGCGAAAACCTTCGGCGGTTTCCGCGCGCTGAGAGCGGGCGATTTCTCCTGAACTTTCCCGAACGGGTCTCGTTATAGATAGACAGGTGAGGAGCGTCTGAAGGCTCCGGACACTGGGGTGTATGAGAGAGGAGTGGACTCATGGAACAATTGACTCCGGGCGAATGGCTGAAAACACAATGCAAACGCGCTCCGGCGTTTGCCATCGCGACCGCGCTGGTGGCGCTGGTGTTGCTGTTGAGCATGTTCATCGAATATGCCCCGGCGCGAACGCAGGCCGAAACACTGACCCCCATCGAGGCGGAGATCGCCCTGCTCCAGCCCCCGTCCCTGGATCATATCAAGCCGCCTCAAATCATCCCCAAGTTGCCCACGCCAAAAGAAAACCAGGCACCTAAGATGGACCCTTCCGCCCCGACGGGGGGGCCGATGGAAGCCGAGCTTCCCCCGCACATGGTGTTCACGGACAACTTGGACCCTGCCTTCGATGACCCCGATACGTCACCGAAGCGGCTCCCCTCGTTAACAAGCTCGCTGAGACCCGACGGCGGTCCGCCTGAAATGTCATGGCGCCCGAGGCCGGAGCCGGCGCCGCATCCCAGGCCGAGGCCGGAGCCGAACGGCACCAGGGAAGCCATCCTGAGCGGTCTGCGCTGGCTGAAGAAGGCCCAGGAGAGTGACGGAAGCTGGAGCAGTCGAAAATGGGGCGGCAAGCCGGACCACGACACCGGCGTGACCGGCCTGGCGCTGCTTGCCTTCCTCGGATTCGGCTGCACCGATAAGCTGCCCCTGGAGTTTTCCAGCACGGTGGATCGGGCGGCCAGGCATCTGATCAGCCGACAAGTCACCTCGGGCAAGAACGCGGGCCGATTCCACGCCAACATGTATAATCACGGCATCGCCACCATGGCCCTGGCGGAGACGGCGGCGATGACCCGGCGGCGCGACGCACGCCGCGCCGCCCAGGCC
>CAZBCO010000029.1:0-12162 GCA_964490295.1 uncultured Planctomycetota bacterium | reverse complement strand
CCTTCCAATCCGTTCCTGGCCGCACAGGCCCGTCCGATGCAAATGACAATGACGGCGACCACAGGGGCCACGTAGAGGGCAGAAACGGCACAGTGCTGCCACCCGCAAAGCCCGAAACACAAGGGCAACATCGCGGCCAGCAACAGGCCGGTGACGCCGTAGGCCTGCTGCCCCGATGCTCGCATCATGGCGAACAATTCGTAAACCGCCCCGGAAGCCAGCAGGGCCGTAGCCAGCACGGTTCCGGCCCCCGCGACATGGAAATCCAGCCACAGCAGGCCCGCAAGGGCTAACACAATCAAGGAACCCAGAATGATCCGAACACGCATTACGATTTGACTTTCTTGCGGGGTTTGACGTCGCCAAAACGACGTTCGCGCCCGGCATATTCATCCAAGGCCCGATGCAAAGCCTCCGGCGTAAAATCCGGCCAGAGGGTTTCGGTAACCACTAACTCGGCATAGGATATCTGCCAGAGCAGAAAGTTGCTGACCCGCATTTCATTGGCGGTTCGAATCAGCAAGTCCGGGTCCGGCATCCCGGCGGTATAAAGGTGGTCGGCCACGGTCTGCTCAACGATGTCCTCGGGAGCAAGCCTGCCCGCACGGACGGCCTCGGCGATGCCGCGAGCGGCGTGGGTTATTTCCGTGCGTCCGCCGTAGCTCAGGGCCAGACACAGCACCATCCCGGTGTTCGCGGCGGTCATCTTCCCGGTGCGTTCAATCTCGCGCTGAGCATTCTTGGGAAGGTCCGAGAGTCGCCCGATGGCCCGAAATCGGATGTTGTTTTGCATCATAGTGGGTTGCTCGGCGACCAGGAAGCGGCTCAACAGGCTCATCAGGGCACGGACTTCTGTCGTGGGGCGCCGCCAGTTCTCCACGGAAAAAGCGTAGAGAGTGAGTTGTTCAATACCGAGCTTCGAGCATTCGGTGACAATTTCCCGGACGCGCTTGACGCCCTCACGATGCCCTGTGGTGCGGGGTTTGCCGCGTTGACGAGCCCAACGGCCGTTACCGTCCATAATGATGGCAACATGCCGTGGCAGTCCAGAGGATGCAGTGGGCAAGGGCTTTCGAGCCTCCCTCCGTACCGGCCGCGACTAACACATAAGGGTCTGGTCCCGCTCGCTACCGACGGAAACCAGCATAGCGGGCACTCCAAGCAAATCGCAGAGTTTATTCACATACGCTGCGGCCGCTGGATGCAACACACCGTCCGGGGCCGCTTCGCCGGGCCAACCGGGCATTTCAATATAGACCGGGCGTGCTTTCGCCAAGGTCTCGACCTGGGCGGGGAATGCTGTGACTTCGCGGCCGTCGATCTCGTAAGCGGTACAGATCTTGAGCGTATCGATTCCGCCAAGCACGTCCAACTTGGTGATGGCCAGCGCATCGACGCCGTTGATACGGGTCGAGAGGCGGGCCGCCACCGCGTCAAACCAACCACAGCGCCGCGGCCGCCCTGTCGTCGCCCCGAACTCACCACCGCGCTCCCGGAGTTCCTCGCCGACAGCATCCGATAATTCCGTGGGGAAGGGGCCGGAGCCGACGCGGGTGGTGTAGGCCTTGAGGACGCCGACGACCTTGCCCAGCTTGCTCGGCGGTACGCCGCTGCCGGTCGACATGCCGCCCACCGAGGAGTTGGACGAGGTGTTAAACGGGTAGGTCCCGAAGTCGATATCAAGCAGGCAGCCTTGTGCCCCCTCGAAAAGAATGCTGCGCCCTTGCTGGACCGCGTTATTAAGAAACTCCACCGTATCGGCGACCATCGGCTTGATTTGCTCGCCGCAGCGAAGAGCCCAGTCGGTCGTCTCGGCCAGATCGACGGGAGGGGCGTCGTAAATATCCGCCAGCATTTTGTTAACAAGCGGAATATAGTTGCCCAGCTTTTCACAACAGACCTTCGGGTCAATCAAGTCGCAGACTCGGATGCCGACGCGGGCGATTTTATCGCCATAGGCCGGGCCGATTCCCCGCAGGGTGGTCCCGATCTTCCGATCACCCAGAGCGGCCTCCTTGGCGGCGTCCAGGGCTTTATGGTAGGGCATCACCACGTGGGCACGATCGCTCAGCATCAACTTCCCGTCAACCTGAATGCCCCGCTCGGTCAGCTCGGCTATTTCTGCCAGTAACTGCTCCGGGTCCAGAACCACCCCGTTACCAATGACGCACGAGGCGTTGTCGCGGAGGATACCGGAAGGAATGAGATGGAGAATGAACTTCTGGTCATTGACGACCACGGTGTGTCCCGCGTTGCTGCCGCCCTGAGTGCGAGCGACCACGTCGAAATCCTTGGAGAGCAGGTCGATAATCTTGCCCTTGCCCTCGTCGCCCCATTGCATGCCGAAGACACATGCGTTCTGTTTGTTCATCCTGCTCCTCGCTTGGTAGAAACACCTATCAGACAAGGCGTAGTATAGGTAGGGCACCGTGCGAAGTCAAGGCGCGGCTGGGCGTTTCAGGCCGCCGGACGTGTGGTCGGGGCGGCGGAGTTCAGCCCCCGACCTGCTTCACCAGAGCGTCATAACGAGGCCGCAGCTCGTCGGTGACGTAGGGCTTGATCTGGGTGAGGATGTCCTTGGCCCGTTCCGCGTTCTGGTTTTTGACCAGCGCCTCCGCCAGATGAAATCCGATCGTAGCGTTGGTCGGGGCGCCCTTGAAAGCCCGCCGCAGTTCGATAATTGCCTCGCCGAACCGACCGGCCTTGTAATGGATGCGGCCCACGGTATCGATCAGGCTGGGCAGATTGTTATTGATCTGTAAGGCGATCTTGGCGAATTTATCCGCCTGGTCGAGGTCATTGAGGTATTCGCAATAAATCCACGCCAGCTCGGCGGCCCCGTGGAGAGCAAGCTGGGCGCGTTCCGGGGGGAGTGCCCCATAGGCGCTGTCGCCCTTGGCTTTTTCCAACAGGACCTTGTAAAGCTCGGTCGATTTATCATGTTGTTTCATGTCTTCATAGATCATCGCGGCCCGAAGATAAGCCGGCAGGAAGTCGGGGTTTTTCTTGCTGACTTCAAGGAAGCCGTCAAGCGCCCGTTGCTGGACCTTGGGGTCAGGCATCCAGCGTTGCCGCAGGGTCAAGAGGTCGGCCAGTTGAAAAGCCGCTTGCCAGTTGTCCGGGCTTTTTTTGACGATCGCTTCGGCGGCTTCGACGATCTTGTCCAACTCTGCAATGGCTTGTTTGGTGTCGCCGAGTTGTTGGTGGATGTCGGCCATGCGACGACGGAACTGGTGGCCTTCCGGAGCCAATTCGACGGCACTCTTGGCGCGGGCGAGGGCCTTTTCCATCACCGCTCGGTCCATGGGGCGGCTGCAACGAGCCAGCTCGACGTGCAGTGCGGCGATGCGATCCAGCAACATGGCATTGTCCGGGAGTGATTTCAGAGCCATTTCATATTGTTCGATGGCCCGTGCGAGGATGGTCGCTCGTTCCTTGTCGTTGGTAGCATAACGTGTTTCCATCACTTCCAATTCCGCCAGGGCCGCACGAGCCTGGCCGTAATTGGGGTCGCGGCGCAGGGCGTTCTGATAATGTTCCTTGGCGTTCGCGAAATTATTATTGCGGCGATGCACCTCGCCGATATGAAATTCCGGGAGGGGGGAGTGCGGCATCAGAGAGGCCAGCCGACGGAAGACAGCAATGGCCTCGTCGAAATGGTTTTGCGAGACGTGGATATTGCCCAGCCGGACCGCCGCGAGCGTGTACAGCTCGGCCAGCGTGGTCTGCACGGGTTTGTTACCGCGCGCCGCCACCACCGCACGGGCCGGCGGGAGGTCCATCGCTTTCTTGAAAAACTCAATCGCCTGGTCGAGATTACGGCGCTGTTGCTGGATCAGGGCGATCTCGACATAGGCGTTCAGGAAGTTCGGGTTGGCTTCTATGGATTTTTGGAGCTGCGCGATGGCTTGGTCCGGAAGCTCGCGGCGTACCAGGACGCTGGCCAGCAGGATATGGCTGGCCAGCTCGCCGGCATCAAGCTCAATCGCTCGGTTCAGCTTGCCCTCGGCGGAGCTGAGGTCGTTGGCCGCGATCAGATATTGCCCCATCCAGCGATAGCACGCGGCCTTCTCTCCGGGGGCTTCCAACTTGGCGGTGTGGCCCTCCAAAAGGGCGATGGCATCCTTTAAGTCGCCGCGGGAGACCATAATATCAGCGATACGGTTCAGCGCTCCCAGGGAGCGGGGGTTGATGCTCAACACTTTGCGGTAGTCCGCGATGGCGGCCGCCACGATGTCGTTGTACTTTTTCAGATCGGGGTCTTTCATCTCATCCAGGGGGCGCTGCTGCCGAACGAAATCAGCTTGGGCTACGCGGACGTTGCCGCGTGCCATGTAGGGTTGAACCTCTTCGGGGGTGCGTTCCCGAGCGCGGTCGAGCACCTTGAGAGCTTCGAGATAACCGGACTCGGCATTCTTCTCAAGGAATTGGGCGGTGCCGACGTAAAGCTCGGCCGCCTCGTAATAGAGCCTTGTGTTATGCGGGTTCTTCTTGATCGCGCTCTCCACCTCTTGGATGGCGGCGTTCAGGTGCTGCAACTTCTCGCCGCGGTCTTCCGTTTTGCGAATGCGCTGAACCTGGAGAGCGGCCAAGCGGAGATGGGCATCCACGAACTGGCTGTCTTCCTTAAGCACAATCCGGAACTCGGCCTCGGCCTGGTCCAGTTTGCCGTCCTGAAAATAGGCCAGCCCAAGATAGTAATGCAGGCGCGGGGATTTGGGCTGCTTGACCAGTTCCGACTTGAGCAGTTCCACCGCGTCGCCTGCCCGGTTGGCACGCATCAAGGCGACCGCCCTGGCTTCCGGGCCTTCTTCTTGAGGTATCAGACCGTCAAAAGGTCCGGCAAAAGCGTTCAGCGACATCAGGACAAGAGTCAGAACCGTCACAACACGAAACATACGAGGCATAGCATCTCTCCTTCTCAGAAACCAAGAAGCCCTTGGGATACAGAGCGGCCACATACATAATAGTATAGTATTTTCATTCGCAAGTTTACAATCAAAAAACGTGTGAGATCAAAGTCCGTCACGGCTGTTGGTCCGGTCGGCGGCCGGTACGTAATGCAGAGCGGAATAGTGCAATGGGGAAGGTCTGGCCCGGACACAGGGTTTCCGCCCCGTCCACATCGCGATGTCCGAGGATATGTTTCGGCTCGATATCGAAGCGTTTGGCAAGGTATGTTACCAGCGCGAGTCCGGCGTGAATCTGGGCCTGGGTCGGCCCCGTGCCGGATTCAAAGTCTCCGACAAAACAGATACCAATGCCTCGCTGGTTCATGGTATCGGCTTTGCAGTGTGCCCCGTGCATCTGGCGCCGCCATCGGTGGCCGACCTCAATTTCGCCGTCGCCGCTGAGAGTTCCATTGCCGATCACGAAGTTATAGCCCAAGCCGTGTTTCCACCGGCGTTCCTTTCGGTGGAGGCGGTCGAATGCCTGGGCGTTGCCGGAAGGCCCGGCACTATGATGGAGGACGATATGTGTCCATCGACGCGCTTGCACGCCTTCGTCGAAGCGGCACAACTCGTCCAAATCGGTCGTTGTGGGCAGATGAAACCTGCGAGGCGTGACCGAGAGGCTGGCCAGCACGCCGATGGCGATACCCAGGGCCAGGCATGCCAGGCTGATCAGCAGGAGGGCCCAGCGTGAACGGGCGCCCGGAAGCGAAGTCTGGTCGGCCCCAAGCCCAGGGGTGGGCTGCTCTGGTCCCGGCGGTTGTACGGGCGGGCCTGTGCCTTCCATTGCTCTCTCACCAAGTTCTGAGAACGATCATGAAGCCTACCTGGCACGCATTGAAGAGGAAATGCAGCGCGATGGGAACGGTCAGCCGCCCGGTTTTTTCATAGAGGTAGCACAGCAACATCCCGAGGACGGACATCGGGACAATGGTGGTCAAGGCGGGCAGATGGAACAGACCGAACAGAATTCCAACCGCAGGAATCGCGGTATGGGCCGGGACATATCGGCGAAGCGCTCCGTAGAACAGCCCGCGGAAGAGCACTTCCTCCCAGAGCGGGGCCACGAGAACCGCCGAGATCACAATCATAAAAAGAATTTGCGGGGAGGGCGTCTGCAACAATTCCTGTACCAGGCGCTGTGACACCTCAAAGCCACCGTCCGCATACTGGCTTAAGAAGGCGCTCCAAAGCATGCCGGCCCCGGCGATTACCGGAACGAAGGCGAAGAAGACCATGACCGCCGGGACCAGATGTTCAAACAGCCCCCGCAAATCCAGTCCAAGCGCATCGGGGTATGCCTGGCCGCGCCGTCGAGCCAGGGCTAGAATGAACAGCAGTAGCGAGAGGCTGATCAAACCGTGAGCCGCCAGAAAGGTCGCCATCTCTTGTGTTACATCGATGGTCAGGGCCGCCGCGCCCAAGAGCAGAAAAAAAACACAGCACACCAAGGCGACGTCCTTCAGCTTCCATTCGACCGAGGGCAGGTCCGCCGGAGGGAAGATAGAACGCCGCGTCATCCAGCGCCCTGCCAGAAGTATCCACGATGAAATGACGCCGGCCAGTATCAAGCCGACGTAGATGACGGTGGGCAAGAGCATTCCTTGGGATTCGAATTCAGCGAGGATATCGCCTGAGGCCGACTCTACGGCAGGTTCCGCCGAGGTCCGGCCCGCGAATAACATCACGGCGCATAACAAGGCCAGCCGCAGCCAGACGAGGCCAGGTGTTTGCTTTCGGGCGGGATTGATCATCACGATTAAACCAAGTGGCACCGAACGAAGCGTCCCGGCTCCACCTCGCGAGTTTCCGGCACCTGCTTCGGGCAAATGGCGGGATCGCACATGAAACAGCGCGGGTGGAACCGGCACCCGGACGGCGGGTTCACCGGCGTGGGCACATCGCCCACCAGCGGGATGCGTTCACGTTTCGCGTGAGTGTCGGGCACCGGCACGGCTGAGAGCAGGGCGCGCGTGTAGGGATGAATCGGATGGTCGCAGACAGCATCGGCCGGGCCGCGCTCCACGATCCAACCCAGGTACATCACCGCAATCTCGTCGCTGATATGGCGAACCACCGAGAGGTCGTGTGCGATGAATAGATAGGCCAATCCGAACTGCTGCTGCAGGTCCTCAAGCAGATTGATGACCTGCGCCTGGATCGACACATCCAAGGCCGACACCGGCTCGTCACAAACGACAAACTTGGGGTTGAGCGCCAGCGCCCGGGCGATGCCGATCCGCTGCCGTTGGCCGCCGCTGAATTCGTGGGGGTAGCGCACCGCGACTTCGGGGGCGAGGCCCACGGTGGTCAGCAGCTCGGAGACGCGCTCGCGGATATATTCAGGCCCCTTTTGCTTCTCGAAGATGCGCAGGCCCTCGGCGACGATATTGCCCACCGTGAAGCGGGGGTTCAGCGAGCTGAACGGGTCTTGGAAAATAATCTGCATCTCGCGACGAAGTTGACGCATCTCGTCCGGCGGCAGGTTGACGACGTTCACCCCGTCGAACATAATCTCGCCCGCGTCCGGTTCGATCAGCCGCAGGATCAGCCGTCCCGTGGTGGTTTTTCCACATCCGGATTCGCCGACAAGGCCCAGGCATCCGGAGTGCCGGATGGCCAGGTCTACCCCGTCAACCGCTTGGACATGGGCCACCACCTTCTGAAGAAATCCCTTCTTGATGGGGAAGTATTTCTTCAGACCGCGAACGTCAAGGAGTGTGTTATTCTGTTCGGACAATGAAACCTCGGCTCCTATACGGTCAACCAATCGCCCAGTGCCCAGCACCGGGCCATCCGCCCGTCTGAAATGGGGCGGAGTTCGGGGGATTCCTGTCGGCAGATATCACGGGCAAACGGGCAGCGTGGATGGAAATGACAAGCCGCGGGTTTATGGGCCGCGTCGGGCACCATGCCGGGAATCACCGGCAGCCGATCGTGGCCCGGATTCCGCGACGGGATGGATTGCAGCAAGCCGCGGGTGTAAGGATGCAGCGGGGCGTCAAACAGGTCCGCCACCGGCGATTGCTCCACGATGCGGCCGGCGTACATCACCGCCACGCGCTGGGCGGCTCCGGCCACCACGCCCAGGTCGTGTGTGACCAGAATGCTGGCTCCACCGTAGGTTTCACGCAGTTCGTTCAGCAGGTCGAAAATCTGGGCCTGAATGGTCACGTCCAATGCCGTGGTCGGCTCGTCCAAAATCAGCACCCGCGAGTTGCAGGCCAGAGCCATGGCAATCATCACCCGTTGGCGCATGCCGCCGGACATCTCGTGCGGGTAGCTGTTGACCCGTTGTTCCGGCGACGGTATCTGCACCCGTCGGAGCAGGTCCACCACGCGACGGTTCGCCTCCTGGTTGGAGATATTTTCGTGGGCGTGGATGGCCTCGGCAATCTGAAACCCGACGGTGAAGACCGGGTTCAAGCTGGTCATCGGCTCCTGAAAGATCATCGCGATCTTCTTACCGCGAATGTCGCGCATCTCGTTTTCGGGCAGGCGCAACAGGTCTTTTCCCTCGAAGAGCACCTGGCCGCTTTCGATCCGTCCCGGGGGCGACGGAATCAGCCGCATAATGGTCAGCCCGGTGACGGACTTCCCGCAGCCCGACTCGCCCACGATGGCCAGCGTTTCGTTGTCATTGACGTGGAAGCTGACGCCCTCGACGGCCTTGGCCGGCGGCGCGTCGTACATCTTGAACGTGACGCGGATATCCTTGACCTCAAGAAGCGGCGGGTTGTCCAAGTGGGTCATCAGGCTCCTCGGTCTCGCAGTTTTGGGTTACAGGCGTCGCGCAAGCCTTCGCCGAAGAGATTGAACGACAGCACAACGATGAGAATGGCGAATCCGGGGGCAAAGGTAAGCCAGGAGGCATCGAAGATGAACGTCCGCCCGTCCGCAAGAATCTTGCCCCAGGTCGCGTGGGGCGGGGGAACGCCAAAACCGAGGAAACTCAATCCGGATTCCAGGAGGATCGTGCTGGCAATGCCCAGCGTGGCGGACACCAGCACCGGGGCCAGAGCGTTGGGGATCATGTGGCGGAAGATGATGCGCAGGTTGCCGACGCCCAGAGCGCGGGCGGCCTGCACGAAATCCTGCTCGCGCAACGAAAGGAATTCAGCCCGGATGAAGCGCGTGGTGCCCATCCAACTGGTCAGCCCGACGACCACCATAATGTTGAAAATGCCCCCGCCGGCCAGGGCGATCACGGTCAAAATCAGGAAGAACTGGGGGATACATAGCATGGTGTCAACCAGACGCATAATCACCACGTCGGTCCACTTGCCGAAATATCCTGCCAGCCCCCCCATAATAATGCCGATGCTTACCGAGATGCCCACTGCAACGAATCCGATGGTCAGCGAGACCCAGGAGCCTTGGAGCATGCGGCTGAAGACATCCCGCCCCAGGCTGTCGGTGCCCAGAAGGTAAACGCCAAACGGCGGAGCATGCTCGGCGGGCACTTCTTCGGTGTTATAGCGCGAGAGGGGAGGCCGGAGCTTTTCCGCGAGTCGGACGGTGGACGGGTCGAGCAGCGGACTGCGCCCGCTGGTCACGATCACGCCGATGACCGCGACCAGAAAGAAGAGGAAAAACATCACCATGCCAACCATCGCCAGCCGGTTGCGGCGCATCACGCGCCAGCTTTCCTGGAGCGGGGTGCGCGGCGGACGCTTCGGCTTTTGCAGTTCCGAATCTGCTGGTTTGGCTTCAAACGCCTCAGTCATACTTGACTCTCGGGTCAACGAACACATACAGGACATCAGACACAAAGGTTCCGGCCAGCACCAGGATGGCCGAGAAGAAGTTCAACGCCAGCACCACCTCATAATCGCGGGCCACAATGGCGTCGAACCCCAGGCGTCCCATGCCGGGCCACGCAAAAATAGTTTCGATGATTACCGACCCACCGATCAGAGCGGGAAGGATCATCCCGAACATCGTGACGAACGGCAGCAGGGCGTTGCGCAGGGCGTGTTTGTAATGGACCGTATCTTCGGGCAGCCCCTTGGCCCGAGCGGTGCGGATATAATCCTGACTCTCGACCTCAAGCATCTGGCCGCGAACATAGCGCGACAGCACCGCGATGCCCCCGATGGCCCCCAGCAGCGAGGGCAGAACCAGGTGCCACACGCGGTCCATCACTGCGCGGAGGCCCCCCACCTGTTCCATCCCGAAGGTTCGAATCCCTAGCACCGACACCTCTAAATGATTGGTTACCAGAATGATAAGAATGTAGGCGAGGAAAAAACCGGGCACGGAAATCAGCAGGTAGGCGAAGAACGTCATCGTCCGGTCATAATAGGTGCCGCGTCGTATGGCGGTGCTGATGCCGACCGGAAACGACAACGTCCAGGTGATGATCGTGCCCACGATAAAGAGCGGCAAACTGTTGAGGAAGCGCTCGATGATCTTCCCGATAACCGGCTGGTTGTCCTTCATCGAGCGCAGCTTCCCGGTGAACATGCGTTCATAGAACATGTAATATTGCTGGTGCAGGGGTTTATCGAGGTGGAAGGCCTTGCGATAGCGCTCAATCACTTCCGGCGTCATCTGAGGGTTCATCGGGTCGATCTGACCGGCAGAGCCGGGAGCCAGGTGGATGATCAGAAACGATAGAACGGAGATGAGGATCAGCGTAATCGACTTCTGCACCAGGCTTCTGGCAAAAAAACTGCCCATCCGCTACTCCATCACCCGCTCAGGCATATCCGGAAGCTTCAACCATTCGTTGAAATGAAACGTATAGTTGCCGGTCTTTGTCGGTACGATACGCCGGTATCCCAGCACCTCGTCCGCGTCGTTCCTTACCACACGGAACAGGCGCTTGTCGAGAACCGCCGTCCATTTGCCCACATAAAGGAAGGTATAAGGCTGCTCCTCGGCGATAATTTGGTGCAGGCTGTGGCAAAGCTTCACCTGCCGGTCACGATTGTATTCCCGCCGGATTCGGACGATTAAATCATCCGCTTCAGCGTTCTGGAAGCCCACAAAGTTGAGTTGGCGAGGGCCGGATTGGCTGGAGTGCCAAATCTGGTAAAGGTCCGGCTCGATGCCCATGCTCCAGCCCAGGACGCAGGCGTCAAAATCGCCCCTGTCGATATATTTGCCGATAAAGACCGACCATTCAATCGTATCGGTTTGGCAATCGATCCCCAGTTTCTTCCAGGAATCCTGGGCAATGGTCATCACCGCCAGGCGCAGGGGATTGCCGTTGTTTGTGATCAGCGAGAACGAGAACCGCTGGCCGTCCTTTTCCAGCCACCCATCCTTGCCCGGCTTCCAGCCGGCTTCGGCCAGCAGTTCCAACGCCCTGTCGGGGTCATAAGATAAGGGGGCGATGCTGTGGTCGTAAAACTCCGTTTGTTTGGGGAAGGGGCCGGTAATCGGTTCAGCCTCGTCGTACAGCACATATTTAATAATGCGGCCCACATCGACGGCCAGCCCAAGGGCCTTGCGGACACGCCGGTCCTTGAACAGGTCACGCCGCATGTTGTAGCCGATATAGGTGTAGCCGAACGACAAACCGGAGAAATTCTGAAACCGGTCGTCATTCTTAAGACGAGCCACTTGGTGCGGCTGGGCTCCGTATCGGTCGACAGACCCGGCGTAGAACTCCAACTCCTGTGTCAGGGCGTCGGGGATTACCCGGAAAGTGTATCGCTCGAACTCAGGAGCCCCCTCCCAGTAATCGTCAAATCGCTCCAGTTGAATGAATTGGTCTGAACGCCACTCAGCGAACTTGAAAGGGCCGGAGCCAATGGGATGCAGGTTGAAGTCGCTGTCGCGCATGCTGAACTCTTCGGGGGGCTTACCCTTGCGCACGGCCTCCGCTGCCAGAGCCTCGTCGTTCAGCAAGTGTTCGGGGAGAATGCCCATGCCCCAACTGCTGAACGCGGGCGAATAGAGGCGCTTATAAACAATACGTACCGTGTAGCGGTCCAGGATTTCGACCGATTTGACCGGCTCGTAATCGGGTACTCTCGGGGATAGGTTCTTGGGGTTGATGATCGCCTCGTAGGTGAACTTCACATCGCTCGCGTCGAACTCCTCCCCGTCGTGAAACTTCACACCCTGCCGAAGGACAAACGTGATCACCGGGTTGTGCTCGGTTGTCAGCAAGAACTGTTCGGCGTATTTTTCAAGGTTCCGACTGTATTCTGCCGGAGTGACCTCAATATAATCCGACGGGTTAAGCGTCGGAATATAA
>CAZBCO010000028.1:0-2539 GCA_964490295.1 uncultured Planctomycetota bacterium | reverse complement strand
TCGACGAGGCCGAGCGGCAGAAGTACCAGGTCGAGTGAACGGATTGCGGCCTGCATGGTAAAAGACTCTGCGCGGCGAAAGCTGCCGAGAAGGAGATGGGATTCATGATGCCTCTGACGCGGCGCGCGTTCATGGCGGGTTTGAGTGTTGGTGCGGCCGGTGTGGCGGCTTTTGGGGCCGGCTCGTTGGCGGCGCGGGTGGCGGGGGCTTCGGCTGACGCGGGTGCCGGGGCGAAGCGGCCTAACGTTCTGTTTATTGCCGTCGATGACCTCAGGCCGGAGCTTGGCTGCTATGGGCACAAGGATGTCATCTCGCCGAACATCGACCGCCTCGCGGCCTCAGGCATTCGATTCGAACGGGCGTACTGCCAGCAGGCCATCTGCGCCGCGTCCCGGTGCAGCCTGCTGAGCGGGTGCAGGCCGGACACGACGAAGATTTACGACCTCGTTCATCCGCTTCGCAAGACGATGCCCGATATCGTCTCGCTGCCGCAGCTTTTCAAGCGTCACGGGTACACGACGATTTCGCTGGGCAAGATATATCACCACCGCGACGACGACCTGGTCGGCTGGAGCGAGAAGCCCACCCGCGAGCAGGGCGGCTGGGCCGGCAGGGGGTACCTCGACCCGGAATCAATCAAGGCTGTAGAGAAGGCAGCCAAGAGCGGCAAGTCAAGGCCCGGCATCGGCCCGGCCTTCGAGGGTCCCGAAGTGTCCGACGATAACTATCCCGACGGTGTGATCGCCAAGCAGGCCGTCGCCCGCCTGCGGAAATTCGCCGCCACCGGCGAGCGGTTCTTCCTGGGAGTGGGGTTTTACAAGCCGCACCTGCCGTTCAACGCCCCCAGGAAGTACTGGGACCTGTACCCGCCGGAGAAGATCAGCCTGCCGGAAAACGACAAGCCGCCCGTCGGCGCGACGCGGTACACGCTGACCAACTGGGGCGAGATGCGCCAGTACACGAACATTCCCAAGTCAGGCCGATGCTCGGACAAGCTCACCCGCGACCTCATCCACGGCTACTACGCCTGCGTGAGCTACACCGACGCGATGATCGGACGCGTGATCGACGAACTCGACCGCCAGGGCCTTCGCGAGAACACCGTCATTGTCCTGTGGGGCGACCACGGGTGGAAACTCGGCGAGTACGGCTCCTGGTGCAAGCACACCAACGTCGAGCTCGACACGCACGCGCCGCTGATCTTCGCCGGTCCGGGCGTCAAGCCTGGGCAATCCACGAGCGCGCTGTGCGAGTTCGTGGACATCTATCCCACACTGGCCGACATGTGCGGCCTGGAGGCGCCGAAGAAGTGCGAGGGCGTGAGCCTGACGCCCGTGATGGCCCAGCCGGGCCGCCAGTGGAAGCCCGCGGCGTTCAGCCAGTATCCGCGCGGCAAGGTGATGGGGCACTCCATGCGGACCGACCGCTGGCGATACACGCGATGGGTGGATCGCAAGAGCGGCGATATCCTGGCCGAGGAACTCTACGACCACCAGACGGACCCCGGCGAGAGCCGCAACGTCCTGGCTGGGACAGACCAGGCCGTGCTGAAGAAACTCCGTGCCCAGGCCGACGCCGGCTGGAAAGCTGCCCGGCCTGAAGCATAGGAAAAGCTTGCAGCTCATCGTTTGCGTTCTCCTCGCTTGTTTTCGCCGGCGGGGGCGGTTATTGTCTTTGTTTGCGGAACCGGCATAAGCGCCGGGGGCGGCAGATGATACGGTTTCTTCCGGGAGAGGACTGATGGACGATCCTGTGGCAGAGGCACAGTTGCTGGACTATTGGCATTACGCTCACAACGGCGAGTCATACGGGCCGGTGTCCGGCGATGAGATCAACGCGATGCTTCGCGGCAAGCAGCTTCCGCCGACCATTCTGGTCTGGCGGGAGGGAATGGAGGGGTTCGTGCAGGTCACCACCTTCGCCGGGCTGATTCAAGGCGTGAAGGTGCCCATAAGGCAGATTCTCGACCCTCACGCCCGCAGCCAGGCCAAAATGTTCAGCAACGCCAAACAGAACTCCGTTGTCATGTTCGTGATTTTCCTTCTTTGGCTGCTGGGGCTGTCAGCCACGATTGCGGACATCCTGCGAGGCGAATCGGGCATAGTGGGCGTCGGCGCCTGCTTCGCCCAGACCGGCATGCTCGGCGGAATCTATGCCGCGATATATCTGCCGCTTCGCTGGAAGACTCTAATGCGTCTGCCGCAGCACTTCCGCGTGATGGGACTTATCGGCGGATTCGGGTTGATCGCACTGTTCGCCCTGAGCATCGCCTTGGGCGTCTTTGCAGTCGCGGTCGGGATGTAGCGAAGGCCGGTAGTCCGGCCTGCCTCGATTGGCATACGAAAAAGGGCCCCGCGTGCTTGCGGGGTCCTGAGATTGATGGTGTGTGTTGTCGCGTCCGTTGCGGCTTACTCCGTCACGGGCACCGGGCCGGCTAGGGCTTCGAAGTCGCTTATGATCGAGCGGTCGCCGGAGAGGATTATCTCCTTGTTCATCCGCAGCTCGGGCATCTTGGAGGCAAGCCAGCGGCGGGCGACGG
>CAZBCO010000027.1:0-3794 GCA_964490295.1 uncultured Planctomycetota bacterium | reverse complement strand
AGACAACGCAGACCGCACGGGCGGAGGCCGGGAGCCTATGCCACGAACCGCCTTGACCGATCGCCGGTTCGCAATGAACTCGGCTTTGAACCGGTCGATACTTCATCGATTGAAATCAGTATAGTTGCGGGAGGGAAGGGACGTCAAGATAATTCCAGCCGTGAATTCGCGCCTTCGCTCCCCTAATCGATAAGCACAAGACCGACAAGGAATAGCCCGCGAAAAAAGCACGGCGTAGCCACACGCCGTCGCCCGATCCGTGGCAGGCTGCCCCCGGTACGAGGCTTGCTCTTCGTGCTTTCGGGGGCAGCCTGTGCCGCGCCCCGGGCATCCGATGCGACAGAACCCCTCTGCTCACTCCCCGTTTTTGCTCGTTGCGCGCGGCCCTGTCGGATGGTATAGTGTGGCCGTGTAAATTGAGTTATGCCGTTTGCGGTTGTGCATACAGCCTTGGCACATAGGGTAAGCAACATATAAGGAGAGACGATGGCGGACTTTAAAGTGGTGGTGACGGACCTTGGTTATGCGACCTATGACCCGGAACGTTCGGAGCTGGCGGCGGCCGGGGAGGTTGAACTGGTGCTGGCGGAGTGTGTGACCGAGGACGATGTGGCCGAGGCGTGCAAGGATGCCGACGCGGTCATCACACGGCTCGCGCCGGTGGGGCCGAAGGCCATCGCCGCGATGACCAAGTGCCAGGCTATTTCCCGGTATGGCGTGGGCGTGGACAACGTGGATATCCCCGCCGCGACGGCCAAGGGCATACCGGTCTGCAACGTCTGCGGCTACTGCAAAGAGGACGTCAGCGATTTGGCGTTGGCCCTGATTATGACCTGCGCCCGCCGTGTGGCGAGCCGCGACAAGCAGGTGCGGACGGGGGTGTGGGACGTCGGCTCGAAGGAGCCGGTCTATCGCGTCTGCGGCAAGACGCTCGGCCTGATCGGCTATGGGGCTATTCCGCGCACGCTGCACCGCAAGGTCTCCGGCTTCGGCCTCCGCGAGGTGTTGATTTACGACCCCTATGTCTCGGATGCCGACGCTGAAAAAGCGGGGGTGCGCAAGATGGAACTGAACGAATTATGCGCTCAGGCGGATTATATTTCGGTGCATGCTCCGTTGATGGAATCGACGCGGCACATGATCGGCCCCGATCAGTTTGCGGCAATGAAGCCCACTGCGATCCTGGTGAACACCTCGCGCGGCCCGGTGGTGGATACCGCCGCGTTGGTCGACGCGCTGAAGCACCAAAAGATTATGTCCGCCGGGATCGATGTGTACGAGCCGGAGCCGCCGCCCAAGGACTGTCCGCTGTTCGCCCTGCCGAACGTTGTGCTCACCGATCATACGGGGTGGTATACCGAGGAGTCGCAGCTTGAGCTGCAGATCTCCACTGCCCGGAACATTGCCCTGGTGCTCTCCGGCCAGAAGCCGATGTTCTGCGTGAACCCGGAGGTTTTGAAGTAGCCGGAGAGAGGCGCTTGGGCGGCCAGACCCGCCGCAGGAGGTACGAGGCATGTCGGATCAGGCGAAGCCGCGGCATGGCATCCTGGAGGAGATGACGCTCCCGGAGGTCGAGGCGTTCGATCCGGAGATTGTGGTTATCCCGGTAGGCTCCACCGAGCCGCACGGCCCGCATCTGGCCTATGGCTGCGATAAGTTTCTGACGGGGCATATCTCGGAAGCGGGCGTGTTGCTGGCCATCCGGCGGGGCACACGGGCGCTGTGCTACCCCACGTTGCCCATCGGGCTGAACGTCAACTTCGCCTGGCCCTTTGCTCTCTCATTCCAAGTGCCGACGTTTATGGCGATGTTGACGGACCTCTGCACGCAGATCGAAGCCTGGGGCGTTCGGCGGATTCTGCTGGTCAACGGCCACGGCGGCAACACCGCAGCGGTTCAGGCTTTTCAACGCCAATGGGCGCAGCGGGGGGTGGCGGGAATGCCCGGAGCGGAGCATCACGCCTTCGTGTGCAGCATTACCTCGCGAGCTCCGGATGCCGACAGCCTCATTCAGCATTGGAGCGACCATGCGGGCGAGGCCGAAGTGATGGAGCTGATGGCCGCGCGGCCGGAACTGGTGCGCCATGAGCAGCTCAAGGAGTTTGTCCATTCCGAGCCGGAGGTCGGCATTCTCAAAAGTCCGAAGGTTCACTGGGTCAAGCCCTGGCGTCTTTACCTGCCGGAGGGTGCCCGGGGAGAGACGCGAACCGCGACCCGTGAGCAAGCCGCCAAGTTACACGCGATGAACGCGCAGTGGGTGGCCGACGTCATTTGTGATCTGTGCTCGGTGCCTTGGTCCGACCGCTATCCCTACGCATAAAAGCGGGACTTGTCAGGAGGCGTCGATGCCCAGGTCTCGGACGGTGAAGATCGGCGTGAACGGGTAGGTCGCGAAGGCTTCGGCGGCCCCGGCCAGCCGGTCCACCATCGCCACGACGCGCACCACTTGGCCTCCGAGAGCTTCGACCGCTTCAATGGCGCGTAGCGTACTGCCGCCGGAAGTCACCACGTCCTCGACCATCAGCACCTTGTCGCCGGAACGCAGATTCCCTTCCACCAACTTGCCCGTGCCGTGGTCCTTGGCCTGCTTGCGGCAGAGAAAACCGTTCAGCTTTCGGCCCTGGGCATCGGCCACCGCGAGCACCGCGCCGACGATCGGGTCCGCCCCCATCGTCATCCCGCCGACCGCATCGACCTCGTCATCCCGGATCATCTCCAGAATCACGCGAGCCAGCATGTGAGCACCGTCCGACGAGAGCGTCAGCAGGCGCCCGTCGATGTAGTAATTGCTCTTCTTGCCTGAGGCGAGGGTGAACTCACCGGTCTTGAACGCATCCCGTCGAATCAGTTCCAGCAACTTTGCCCGGTCGTCATTTTGGCTCATTTTATTTCCTCCGAATGGCCTGTGCCTGAGTTTAGCCGGTTATCAACGTATGTCAACGGTGTCAACGAGAGCAAAATGATGTTTTATGTATTCATGTTGTGTTTTTTCAACGTCAAATGGTGCGAAAAGTCCAAAAAGCTAGACTGTTTGCCGAGGAACAAATCCTCGCCTTTGCGTAAAGCATTGTCTTTAAAGGAGATAAAAAAATATATGATTATGTCAAAAGTTTGGCACGCTATTTGCTACAAGTATAGGGTGTCAGAGCGAAGGAAGTCGCTCTGAGGCAGCCATCTTGCTCTGTTTCGGCAGATGGGCAATCCAGCGGTCGGAAAGGTTTCGACCCTCGGTGGAACGCAACAACCCTTTGTGAGGACAATGCGATGTTCAGAAAAGTGATGATGATGATGGCGATGTTGATGGTTCTGGCCCAGGTTGCAGCCGCGGTTCCGCCCGCGCCAGGCGAACCCGGCGGCTATCGCACCGAAAACGGGTATGACTTTACACTCGACTATTATGAAGACAATCTGGACTACTACGGCGATGCCGCGATAGGTTCCGCGGATGCCCAAGCTCCGTTTGAAATCTGGGAAGTCGGCAGCAAGGTGGTCGGCGGACAACTCAAGTTCAGCATCTGGCAGGACCTCCCTGCGGAGGGCTTTGCCTTCAGCGACAGCTATCAGGACAGCGCCAACATCAGCCCCGGCGACCTGTGGATCACCATCGGCTCCTGCAATCCCTTCGACGCCAACGCCACGCGCTATGCCTTGGCGCTGACCGACCGCACACTGAACGTGGATTACGATTCGGACTTCGGCGGCAACATCGTCCGGCAGAAATATCCGAACGAGATATGGCCGGAAGTCACGCAGGGTGCTCTCTACCGGGACGCCGTCGCGGCGACCGGGACCTT
>CAZBCO010000026.1:0-14127 GCA_964490295.1 uncultured Planctomycetota bacterium | reverse complement strand
TTCAAGCGTTACTATGACGAAGATGCCGGTGTGCCTGCTCTGGACGTTATCACCGATGTTCCCCCCATTGCGGCTCAGGCGGCGGAGCGCTTGAGCTATCCCACGCAGAAGCCGCTTGAGCTGCTCAAGCGTATTGTGGGGGCATCGTCAAATCCCGGTAACATCGTGCTGGATCCCTTCTGCGGATGCGGGACGACCATCGACGCGGTCGAAACCCTGAACCGTGAGAACCCCGACCAGCCGCCGCGCCTCTGGATGGGTATTGATGTTACGCACTTGGCCATCAACCTCATCAAGCATCGGCTGACTCGCTTCGAACCGGCCCCCAAGTTCCTCGTGGTCGGCGAACCCGAAGACCTCGGCGGAGCGCGCGACCTCGCGGTCCGCGAACGCCATCAATTCCAATACTGGGCGCTGGGTCTCATCGGCGCGCGGCCCGCGGTCAGCGACCAGAAAAAAGGCGCGGACAAGGGCATCGACGGCAGCTTCAACTTCATTGACGACGCGAGGGGCACCGCCCGAACTGTGCTTGCTCAGGTTAAAAGCGGCAAAGTCAAGGTCGGCGATATCCGCGACCTTAAGGGCGTGCTCGAACGCGAACACGCCGAGATGGGCGTATTCATCACGCTCGAACCTCCGACCAAGCCGATGATCGAGGAGGCCGTGAGCGCCGGATACTATCACTCCGAGGCTTGGGGCAAAGACTACCCCCGCATTCAAATTCTGACCATTGAGGAACTTCTCGCCGACCCCGACCGACCACACCCGCGTTGCCTGAGCGTCCCCCAGCGGGTGCTCGGCGATACCTTCAAGGAAGCCCCGAAGCACCGCCGCAAAGACGGAAAGCAGTTAGAGATGGGGGGGTAATCCCTCCGCGAGAATCCTCCGCTTTGTCTGGTGAATCCCGTCAACAGGCCAATCGCTCTGCGCCCTCTGCGTGCTCTGCGGTGAGGTGCTTTCTTACATCGCGCGGAGCACGGCGGCGACCTGGTCGCAGACCTCCGGCTGGACGCAGATGGGGAGGGCGAGGACTTCTTTGCAGGCCTGCTCGGTGACGGGCAGGTCGCCCTCGCGGCCGCCGAGGTCGGCGAAGCATTGCTGCAAATGGAGCGGGATGGGGTAGTAGATCGCATTGCCGATCTGCTCGGCCTGGAGCGCGGCGGCGGCCTGGTCGCGCAGGCCGTTGGGCACTCGCAGCTCATACTGATTATAGACGTGATAGCAGCCTTCGGCCTCGGACGGGGTGATAAAGCGGTCGTCGTCGGCCAGCAGCTCGTTGTAGCGGGCCGCGGCGGCGCGTCGCATCGCCTCCCAGCCTCGGAGGTGGGGGAGTTTGAGCGTGAGGATCGCCGCCTGCATCCCGCTCATCCGGAAGTTCCCGCCGACCACGTGGTGGTGGTAGCGCGGTTCCATCCCGTGGTTGCGCAGGATGGCGATGCGGTCGGCGAGGGCGTTGTCGTCGGTGACCACCGCTCCGCCGTCGCCCACGGTGCCGAGGTTCTTGGCCGGGAAGAAGGAGTAGACGCCGGCGGTGCCCATGGTGCCGCACATCTTGCCGTGGTAAAGGCTTCCGATGGACTGGGCGGCGTCTTCCAGCACCCACAGACCGCGTTCGGCGGCGAGGGCGTTGATCGCGTCCATTTCGGCGGACTGCCCGAAGAGATGCACCGGGAGTATCCCCACGGTCCGGTCGGTAATCTTCTCGGCGATTTTGGCCGGGTCGATATTGAAGGTGACGGGGTCGATGTCCACGAAGACCGGGACCGCGCCGAGGCGCACAATGGCTCCGGCGGTGGCGAAGAAGGTGAAGGAGGAGGTAATCACCTCGTCGCCGGGCTTGACGCCCAGGCCCATCATTGCCGCGAGCAGGGCCACGGAGCCGGAGGTGACGGCCACCGCCCGCTTTGCCCCGGTGTATTCGGCCAGCGCGGCCTCGAATTCGTCGATATACCGGCCGTAAACATACGCCCCGGAGTCGAGCACCTCAATTAGTTTCGCGGCCATCGCCTCGCGGATGGGGGCGTGCAGAGCTTTCATGTCCAGCAGGGGAATCGCCACAACAGGCTCCTTAAAAGCGACGTGTTGCCAGAAATCACTCGGTTCCATTCTATGTTGGCAAGATGCCGCCGTCAAGCCTGCTTCCGGAAGGGATTCGAGAGGAAAGATAAGACGCCGTAATGATATTAACCCATTGGTAGAAAAGAGGATGTGAGGCGGTGGCGACCGTTGCAATGGGCGCTTGTCTTCGGAGTGATGGGAGACGGAATGCCGGGGGCTGCCCCTCGGTGCTTCGCCCCGCCGGGGCTTTGACACTTGCAAAGCCTTGCCCCGGCCCTATAATAGCCGCCCACAGAGGAACCACCGTAGATTGTATCAGGAGGATAACGTATGGCAAACGATAAGCCAGTGATGAATCCCGCGTCGGACGGCTCGCAGGGCAAAGTGGTGCTGCATGGTAACGCGGTGATCGCTCAGTCCGGCGGCCCCACGGATGTGATTAACGCCAGCCTGGTGGGCGCGATCAAAGAGCTGGTCCGTTCCCAGGAGATCAAGGGCATCTTCGGCTCGCGGCACGGGATCAAGGGCATTCTGTCGGAGGATTTCATCGACCTGCGGGCCGAGAGTCCCCGGACGCTTGATCGCATCGCCAAGACCCCGTCGGCGGCCTTGGGTTCGGTGCGTATGAAGCCGACCACCGAGGATTGCCAGCATATCTTCGACGTCTGCCAGAAGCACGACATCCGCTATTTCTTCTATATCGGCGGCAACGATTCCGCCGAAACCGCGCACATTGTCGCCGAGGCGGCGGCCAGCGCCAATTTCGATATGCGCGTCTATCATATCCCCAAGACCATCGACAACGACCTCTGCGTTACCGACCATTGCCCCGGCTACGGCTCAGCCGCGCGGTTTGTCGCACTGGCGTTGATGGGCGACCAGTTGGATAACCGGGCGCTGCCGGGCGTCAAGATCGATGTGGTTATGGGCCGGCACGCCGGGTTCCTCACCGCGGCATCGGTCCTGGGCCAGCAGCGCGGCGACGACGGCCCGCACCTGGTCTACGTTCCCGAACGTCCCTTCAGCCTCGACAAGTTCGCCGCCGATGTGAAGCGCGTCCATGACGAGCTGGGGCGCTGTCTGGTGGCGGTGTCCGAAGGCGTCGAAGACGAGCAGGGGCGGCCGATTCTGGAAAGCGGCGAGCGCGACTCCCACGGCAACCTCCAGCTCTCCGGCACCGGGGCGCTGGGCGATTTCCTGGTCCAGACGGTCAAAGAGCGTGTCGGCAAAGACCTGCGGGTGCGAGCCGATACCTTCGGATACCTCCAGCGGTGCTTCCCGGAGGTGGTCTCCAAGGTGGACTTCGACGAGGCGATGCAAGTCGGACGCGAGGCGGCGCGAGCGGCCACGCTGGACGAGCGGCCCAACGCCTCGGTGGTCATCCGCCGCGGCGGCACGGCCAAGACCTACCTGGTCTCCTACGGCCTGACCAACCTGGAGAACGTGGCCCAGAAGACCAAGAAATTGCCCGATGAGTTCATCAACGCCGAAGGCAACGGCGTCACCGAGGCGTTCCGCGACTACGCCACCCCGCTGGTCGGTCGCCTGCCCCGCTTCGGCTGGTTCAAAAACAAGCCGATCGCCTGAGGCGACGGTGCTCGAATGCAGGTTGCGGTTGGGTGATGGGGGAGGCCCTGCATGTCCCTGAAGGATTGACTGACGGAGCAACGGATTGGCAGCCAAAAACCTCGTGATTGTGGAATCGCCGGCGAAGGCGAAGACTATCCAGAAATATCTTGGACGCGACTACGCGGTCAAGGCGTCGATGGGGCATGTGCGGGATCTGCCCAAGAGCAAGCTGGGGGTGGATATTGAAAACGATTTCGCCCCGACCTACACCGCTCTGAGAGACCGTGCCAAGACGTTGAAGGAACTGCGAGCGGCGGCCAAGGGCGCCGAAGCGGTGTATCTGGCCCCTGACCCGGACCGCGAGGGGGAGGCGATTGCCTGGCACGTGGCCGCGGCGCTCAAGCTGCCCGCCTCCAAAATCTACCGCGTGACGTTCAACGAGATTACCCGCCGTGCGGTGCGCCAGGCCTTCGAGCACCCGCGCCAGATCGATATGTCCAAGGTCAATGCCCAGCAGGCCCGCCGCATTCTCGACCGCATCGTCGGCTATCAGCTCAGCCCGCTGCTCTGGAAGAAGGTCGCCAAGGGCCTGAGCGCCGGGCGGGTGCAGTCGGTCGCCGTCCGGCTCATTGTCGAACGCGAGCGCGAGATTCAGGCGTTCGAGCCGGAGGAGTTCTGGCGCCTGATCGTGCAGCTCGCCCCCCAGGACGAGCCGGCGGCCAAGTTCGAGGCCGAGCTGGTCGAATGGGCCGGCCAGCCGTTCCGTCCGGGCAACGGCGAGGACGCCAACCAGGTGGCCGCCGCTCTGCAAGATGCGGCCTATTCGGTTGCCGGGGTCGAGAAAAAGGACCAGAAGGGCACGCCGGGGCCGGCCTTCAGCACCAGTCTGCTCCAGCAGGCGGCCTCGACGCGGTTAAGTTTCGCGGCCCGCCGGACGATGCGTGTGGCCCAGCAGCTTTACGAAGGCATCGATATCGGCTCGGAAGGCTCGACCGGCTTGATCACCTACATGCGAACCGACTCGTTCCGCGTCGCGGGCGAGGCGGTGACCGCGTGTCGGGAGATGATCGGAGAGGCGTTCGGGGCGAACTACCTGCCTGAAAAGCCCCGGTTCTACAAGTCAAAGAAGAACGCCCAGGAGGCCCACGAGGCCGTTCGGCCCACCGATGTCCATCGTACGCCGGACCGGATGAAGCCCTATCTGACCACCGAACAGTACAAGCTCTACGATCTTATCTGGCGGCGGTTCGTGGCCAGCCAGATGGCCGACGCCCGTTACGAGGTGACCGAGGTCTCGGTGCAGGCCGCCGAGGGGCGGTTCGCGGCCAAGGGCCGCGTCTGCCGGTTCGACGGCTACACCCGCATCTATGGTGCGCCCAAGGAGAAAGACCTTCAGGAGCTGCCGGCGTTGCAGGCGGGGGTGGGGCTGGACCTGCTGGAGCTTACGCCCTCGCAGCATTTCACCAAGCCGCCCGCTCGCTACAGTGAAGCGTCGCTGGTCCGAACTCTGGAGCGCGAGGGCATCGGCCGGCCCAGCACCTATGCCGCCATCATCTCCACCATCCAGGACCGCGGCTACGTCAAGCAGGAGAAGCGGGCCTTCTATGCCACCGACCTGGGCATGGTGGTCACCGACCTGCTGCTGGCCGGGTTCCCACGGGTGATGGACGTGCAGTTCACCTCGGCGATGGAAGAGAAGTTGGACAGCATCGAGGAGGACGACCGCGACTGGGTGAAGGTGCTGCACGAGTTCTACGATGTGTTCAAGGCCAATCTGGACCGGGCCGCCGAGCAGATGGAGAAGGTGAAAGGCCAGGAGGTCGAGGGCGAGGTCTGCCCGGAATGCGGCAAGCCGCTGCTCCAGCGCTGGAGCAAGTTCGGGGCCTTCCTCGGCTGTTCCGGCTATCCGGAATGCAAATATATCAAGGGCGACCGTGAGCAGGGCGAGACGGAAAACCTCGACCTGAAATGTGAGAAGTGCGGCAAGCCGATGACCATCAAGATCGGCCGGCGGGGCAAGTTCATCGCCTGCACCGGCTACCCGGAATGTCGCAATACGATGAAGCTGGGGGCCGACGGCAAGCCGGTGCCGCCCCCGGAACCGACCGATGAGGTCTGCGAGAAATGCGGCAGCCCGATGGTGATCCGCACCGGACAACGCGGGCGCTTCGTCGCCTGCACCGGCTTCCCCAAGTGCCGCAACACCAAGCCGCTGCCCACCGGCGTCAAGTGCCCCAAGGAGGGCTGCGACGGCGAACTGATCTATAAGCGCGGCAAGGGCCGGGGCCGTAAGGGCTTCTTCGGATGCACCAAGTATCCCGAATGCGACTACACCGCGAACGAATTGCCCAGCGACGACAAGGCGGAATGACGCCCGGCAGCGAGGAGGGATGATGAGCGAACAAGCCCCGACTCTCACCGCGATCTACAGCAGCCCACGCCGTGGGGGCAACAGCGAGGTGTTGCTGGACGCCGCTCTGGGCGGGGCGGAATCGGCCGGGGCAACGGTCTCGCGGTTCTACCTGCGGGAGATGACCTTCCGCCCCTGTCAAAACTGCGGCTATTGCTCCAAGACCGGCGTCTGCCGCTTCGCCGACGACGATATGGGGCCGATCTATGATGCGTTGGACAATTCCGACATCATCCTGCTCGCCTCGCCGATTTATTTCTGCTCGGTTTGCGCCCAGGCCAAGGCGATGATCGACCGGTGCCAGCCCTACTGGGCCAGGAAATATGAATTGAAAACCTTCCAGCCCAAGCCGGGACGCCGGGGCGGGTTCATCTGCTGCGGCGGCTTCCCCGACGACCGGTTCCTCAAGTGTACCGAGCAGATTATCAAGACTTGGTATTACATTATGGATATCAAGTATCGCGGCGTAGCTTTCGAGCCAAAGCTGGACGCACGGGGCGACGCCGCCAAGTCGGACGGCGCGCTGGAGCGAGCCGCCGAGTTCGGCAGGGGGATTGTCGGGGCCTGAGCCGCCTCCGCTCAGCCCGATATCGTCAGTTGTGCTTCTGCGAGAGCCGACCGGCCACGGGGCGTATCATCAGCCCGTCGGGCCGCACCATCCCACGCCAATCGCGGTCCAATTGGTACCGGGCGCGGGCCGCCTTGATCGACTCTCTGAAGCTCTGCTGAAACCGATCCATCATAGAGTATGCCCTCAAGAGTATTCCACCGACAGGTTATCGTCCGGTTTGTGTTTCTCATAAGCGGATTGTTACAAAACCGCGAGATTTTTTATGAGCCACAGGCGGGCCTTGCTCCATCCGGGCCGATGCCGGAGGCGGCCCCAGGCGTTGACAGGCCGATGTTTTGTGCTATAATTCGCCGGTCACAATCAACTTGCAGACCACGGAGGCTGGCTCACCGCGCGATGGCGAAGACATTTAGAGGCGGTATTCATCCGCCGGACTCCAAAGCCCTGGCCAAGCATAAAGCGCTCGAACGCTTTCCTGCCACCCCCGAACTGACGCTGTACCTCTCGCAACACATCGGCGCTCCGGCCCGGGCTGTGGTCGAGAAGGGCGATGCCGTCAAAAAAGGGCAGGTTATCGCCGAGGCGGGCGGGTTCGTGTCCGCTCCGGTTCATGCCCCGGTGTCGGGCGTGGTCAAGGCCATCGAGCCGCGTCCGCATCCGCTGGGCCGGCGCCTGCCGGCGATCATCCTCGAAAACGACGGCGAGGAGGCTTGGGCCGAGGGCACGAACGTCGAACGCGACACGGCGTCACTCACACCGGAGGAGATTCGCAACGCGATCCAGGCGGCGGGCCTGGTGGGCATGGGCGGGGCCACCTTTCCCACGCACGTCAAGCTCGCTCCCATCGACGGCAAGCCGACGCGGGACCTGGTGATCAACTGCGCGGAATGCGAGCCTTACCTGACCTGTGATTACCGCCAGATGCTCGAACAGGCCGAGGCGGTGGTCGGCGGCCTGAAGCTGCTGATGCGGGCCACCGGCGCTCCGAACGGCTGGATCGCCGTCGAGAACAACAAGATGGATGCCGTGGAGGTGCTGGCCGAGGCAGCGAAGGACGATCCAAACATCAAGGTCGAGGCTCTGGAGGTCAAGTATCCGCAGGGTGCCGAGCATCAAATCACGGCGGCTCTGCTGGGACGCGAGATTCCCTCCGGCGGCCTGCCGCTGGATATCGGCGTCGTCTGCCAGAACACCGGCACCGCGGTCGCGGTGTACGAGGCCCTGACGCGGAACAAGCCGCTGGTGGAGCGGGCGTTGACCGTGACCGGCGAGGGCATCGAGAACCCCGCCAATTACATCGTCCCGCTGGGCGTTCCCATCCGGGCGATTCTCGACCGTGCGGGCCTGAAGGCGAGCACCCGCGAGCTGGTGCTCGGCGGCCCGATGATGGGGCTGGCCCAATACACCGCCGACGTGGCGGTCGCCAAGGGCACGTCGGGCATTCTCGCGTTGACCGAGGCAAAGGCCTTCGATTGGGGGGCCTGTATCCGTTGCGGCCGCTGCGTGGATGTCTGCCCCTGGCACCTGGTGCCCTCGACCCTCAGCATCGTCTGCGAGTCGAAGGACATCGAGGCGATCAAGGCCAGCGATATTATGGATTGCAAGGAGTGCGGCTGCTGTACCTATGTTTGCCCTTCGCGGCGGCCCATTGTCCATCTGGTCAAATACGGCAAGGGCGAGCTGGCCGCGTTGCGTGCCCGTGAACAGGCGAAGCAGAAAGCCGGAACTTAGGGTTTGGAATGAGCGACGAACCGAAACAGCCCGAAGCCAATGCCGCGGCACAGCCCGCGTCGAAGCCCGCGCCGAAGCCGGCGGCCGAGTCAGCCCCGGAGTTCCTTACCGCAGTCTCGCCCCACATCCAGGCCCGCGACGATGTCGCGCGGATTATGTGGACCGTGGTGGTCGCGTTGTTGCCGGCATTGTTCGCGTCCTGCTACTTCTTCGGCGGGGCCGCGGTCCGTATCATCCTCATCAGCGTCCTGGCCGCGGTCGCCACGGAACCCGTGGTGCAGACGCTTCTGATCATTTGCTTCAGCATTTGCGAACACCGCCGGATCGACCTCAAGGCGATGGGGCGGGAGATTCGCGGGCAGAAAATCACCCTTCGCGACGGCAGCGCAGTGGTGACCGGGTTGTTGGTCGCCTTTGTGATGCCGTCGAGCGCCCCGTGGTTCGTGCCGCTGGTCGCCTCGGTCTTTGCGATTGCGGTGGTGAAGATGGCCTTTGGCGGGCTGGGCTGCAACATCTGGAACCCGGCGCTGGCGGGCCGCGCCTTTGTGGTGGCCTGTTTTGCCGCGGTGACCATCGGCGGCTGGGGGCAGAACTGGGTGGACGTGACCGATATCCCGCTGACGACGCGGACCGCCCCGGCCTATACCCGCGTCGATGCGATGACCGGGGCCTCGGCCCTCAGTGCCCGCAAAGATTACCTCAAGAGTCTGCCCGGAACCGAAGACCCGACCGAGCTTACCAAGCGGCTGGGGGCGACGCCGCGCGAGACGCTCTCCAAGGTGCAACAGGGCAACAAGACGCCCTACCTGGACATGCTCATCGGTGCGCAGGTCGGTTCGCTGGGCGAGACCAGTGCGCTGGCGTTGCTCATTGGCGGGGCGATTCTGCTGGCCACGGGCACCATCCGCTGGTGCATTCCCGCGAGCTATCTCGGCACGGTGGCCCTGTTGGGCTGGCTGCTGCCGGTGCGTGCCCCGGCGTTCGACGGAACGTCGGTGACGTTTGGCTGGGTCTGGGCGGGCGGCGACCCGCTGTTCGAGCTTCTGGCGGGCGGCGTGATGCTGGGGGCCATCTTCATGGCCACCGACATGGTCACCAGCCCGATGTCGAAATGGGGCAAGCGGATTTTCGGTATCGGCTGCGGCCTGCTGACCGTGATTATCAGAAAATACGGCGGCTACCCCGAAGGGGGGTGTTATTCTATTCTGCTGATGAACACCGCCGTGCCGCTGATCGATAGCTTCACCAAGCCGCGGGTTTATGGGACGGGCAAGAAGCAGTGAACGAGCGCGTTAAGTATCCTATTGTGATCACCGTGATCTGTGCCGTGGCCGCCGCGGCGCTGGCCGCGACCTTTGCGCTGACCCGCGACGAGATCGCCAAGTCGCAGCGGCAGGACTTCGAGAACGGCCTGAAGGTCGTCCTGCCCGAAGGCGAGGTGCGGCTGTTCGACGCGGACCGGACGGTGTACGCGGCCTATCAGGGCGGACGGATTACCGGCTATGCCGGGCCGGGCGAGGCCCAGGGCTATTCGAGCCGTATCCGGCTTCTGGTCGGTTTGCAGCCCGATCTTCAACGTATCGTCGCCGTCCGTATCCTCGATCAGCAGGAGACGCCGGGGTTGGGCGAACGGACGCGCGAGGTTCCGCCGACCAAGACCATCTGGCAGGCCATCGGGGGACTCTTTGGCGGCGGTGGCGACGCGGAGCCGAAGCGGGAGGCCCCGTTCCAGGGCCAGTTCCGGGGCAAGACCCCCGGCGAGCTTCGCCTGACCAGCGATGCCAATGACCCGACCGCCATTCACCAGTTGACCGGGGCGACGATCAGCTCGCAGGCCGTGGTCGATGCGGTCAAAGACGGCATCGGGAAGATCAAGGCGGCCGTCGCCGAGGCCGATAAGAAAGCTGAGGAGTAACGTGAGCGAGCAGGAGCGCGACAACCAGGTCCAGCCTCCGGCGGAAGAGGAGCCGGTCGCTCCGGCAGAAGCCGAGGGCGATGAACCCCTGCTGACGCCCGCCGAAGAGGCCGCACTGGCCGAGGCCTCCGAACGCACCGTCGAACCAGAGGAAGCTCCCGACGAGCCGGACGATTCCGACGAGACCGCTGACGCCGCCGATAAGGCCCCGCGCGAGGAGCTTCCGCCCGAAGCCGTGCAGTTGTGCAAGTCGGCCATTGAGGCGATGCTGTTCAGCTCCGCCGAACCGCTGACCTCGCGCAAGCTGGCCGAGCCGCTCAAAGAGATCGGGGCCGACGGCAACGTGGTCCGCCGCATCGTCCGCGATTTGATTCAGGAATACGAAGCCTCGCGTCGCGGCTTCACCGTCGAGGAAGTGGCCGGCGGGTTTCAGATGATGACCCGGCCCGACTACGCCGAGTTCGTGAACGTCCTGCACCAGAGCGGCAGCGGGGGAGGGCGCCTCTCGCAGGCCGCGCTCGAAACGCTCGCCGTCGTCGCTTACAAGCAGCCGGTGGCGCGGGCCGACATCGAGGCCATCCGAGGCGTGCAGGCCGGGCCGCTGCTGCGCACCCTGCTGCAAAAGGGCTTGGTCAAGATCACCGGCCGAGCCGAGGTCATCGGCCGCCCGCTCCTCTACGGCACCTCCAAGAAGTTCCTCGAAGTCTTCGGCCTCAAATCCATCAACGAACTGCCCAAGGTCGAAGAACTGCCCCGCCCGTAACGGCGTAGAATTATCTCGAAGAAGTCCATTGTTGTTTCCGTCCACTGCTGTCCCGTTGTTGGGGCATAATATTTGCACAACCGGTTGTGTCTCTTTGAGCTGGAACGAAAATTGGTCTGCATCGACTTGAATTCGGCAGTGTCATGCTTCAGATGAAATTGGACGAAGCCCTGCCTCGGTCACGCGTTGCAGCGTTGTCTTGATTTGGCCGGATTCCGCGTCACTGGGAAAAAGTATAAGCCAGGGCCGCGCTATATGCAAGCAAAAATGTAACACCCAGGCGAACCAGCTCTGCGGGAGCGCAACTCGCCAGAGAGAGCCGGTCGGGCCGTCGGACGTGCTTCACGTCGACGGGCAGGGCCGGACGCTGGCGGACCTGACGCGGGTCGCGCCGCCGCCAGAAAAAGCTTGACGCCGTGAGGCCGATTTGCTATAGTTGTTTAGCGGAGGCTAAAATGAATGACCCGAAGAGTTTATCCAGGTTGTTGAAAGTGTTGTCGGTCGAGACGCGCGTTCGGATCGTGCAGCTATTGAAGGGCCGGGCGCTGTGCGTGAATGCCATTGCTTCCCGGCTGGACGTGACGCCCGGAGCGGTGTCGCAGCACCTGCGCATCATGCGTGACGCAGGTCTCGTCATTGACGAGAAGCGCGGGTACTTCGTCCACTGCCGCTTGAACGAGGACACTCTCGCCGCGTGGCGAGAGGAGATAGACAGACTGCTGGACCCGACCCACGGGGCCTGTATAGACACGAAGGGAGCATCGAAATGTGCTGCGATGAAAGACAAGAGGGCTGCCAGAAGCCGGAAAAACTGACGGGCAAGCCCGAGGCCTGCTCGCCGGAGCAGATTCGCCGATGGCATCATGATACCGAAAGCCACCTGTGCTAGAGCCGACAATGACTGACGAACTGCCGGATTACTATCAGACTGTCGCCGAGGACGTGATCGCGTTCTGTGGGGATCAGGGCAATCGCGTCTGGGTCGATCTGGGCACCGGGCCGGGCGGCCTTGGCCTTGCTCTGTTGGAGAAGGTCTCCGATGGCGCGATGGTGCTGATGGACCCGAATGCCGATGCCCTGCGCCGCGCGCTGGATGCCGCACGTCAGCGAGGCGTCGGTGCACGAACGGTGGCGGTCCTCGGCTCGGCCGAGTCCATTCCATTGCCCGATGAATCGGTGGACGTCGTCGTCAGCCGGGGTTCGTTCTATTTCTGGCAGGGCCGCGCTCAAGGTCTGCGGGAGATTGGGCGCATTCTTCGGCCCGGCGGACGGGCGATAATCGGCGGCGGTTTGGGAAGCGCTTATCCGCAATGGGCCAGGCAGGAGTTCATCCGCCGCCGACGGGAGTCGGCCAAGAGCCCCGAGGAAGCCCGAAAGTTTGCTGAAGCGAGGAGTCCGGAGACGTTCCGTCGCTTGGCCACCGAGGCGGGCTTGGCCTCGTTCGAAGTTGTTGGAGAAGGCGGCCTGCCGGCCGACGATCCGAATGCAGGCATCGGCATCTGGCTGCGGTTTACGAAGGAGGCGGCGAATGACGCTTGATAACGAAAAGACGGTCATCGAAGTGCGCAGCTTGGCCAAGCGGTTCGGCGACGTCGAGGCGGTGGCGGGTATCGACTTCGACGTACGGGAAGGCGAGTTGTTCGGCTTCCTTGGCCCCAACGGCGCGGGCAAGAGCACGACGATCAACATGCTCATCGGCTTGGCACGTTCGGACTCGGGCACGATCCGTATCGCGGGGATCGACTGCTCGAAGAACCCCAAGGCCGCTCAGCACCTGATGGGCGTGGTTCCGGACGAAAGTAACCTCTACCCCGAGCTGACGGGTTTCGACAACCTGAGCTTCTGCGCGTCGCTCTACGGTATGGCCAAGCAAGACCGCGAAGCCCGCGCCAACGAGTTGCTGGGCCGCTTCGGTCTGGCCAAGGCGGGTGGGCGCAAGTTTGGCGGCTACTCCAAGGGCATGAAGCGCAAGCTCACCATCGCGGCCGGGATTATCCACTCGCCAGCCATCCTGTTCATGGACGAGCCGACCACCGGGATCGACGTGGCCAGCGCCCGCCAGATTCGCCAGCTCATCGCCGATCTTAACGCCACAGGGACGACAATCTTCCTGACCACGCACTACATCGAGGAGGCCCAGCGCCTCTGCGGGCGCATTGCCTTCATCGTCCAAGGCCGGATTGTCCGCACCGACACGGTCGAAGAACTGATGCACCGAACAGACGGCCGCCATGTGGTGCAGTTCGCTGTCTCCAGTGGATCGGCGGACTTGTGCGATGTGATTGTTGCTGAGTGGCCGAATCTGCATTGCCAGGCGGTCGCCGGTGGCGGAATTCGCGTGGAGTCGCCCAATCCGGTTCGGGTTGGGCCTCTGGTACGGCTGCTGGAGGATCGCGGCGTGGAGGTGTCCGAGGCCCGCAAGCTTCGCCCGTCGCTGGAAGATGTCTTCGTCGAGATCACCGGCATCGAGGCCGGCGCGATGAAACAGGAGAAGGAAAAGTCTGGGAAGGGAGGTGCGGCATGAAAGCGTGGATTGCATTCTGGAACATTCTGGTCAAAGATTTCCGGGCCTACTACCTCAAGCCGCCGAACATCAGCTGGGGCCTGATCTTCCCGCTGGCGTGGACGGGGATGTTCTTCATCCGCTCCGGCGCGGGGATCGACAGCGTGCCCGCGTTGCTGCCGGGCGTAATCGCCGTATCGGTGCTGTTCGGCACGACGAGCCTGCTGTCGGTTACCGTGACGTTTGAAAAGAAAGGCCGGTCATTCGAACGGCTGCTTCTCGCCCCGATCCCGCTGGAATTGCTGATGGTGGCCAAGACCGGCGGGGCGATCCTGTTCGGGATTGCCAACGCCTTTGTGCCGGTCGTCTTTGCCGCGTTCCTGATGGACCTCTCGGCGGTCAATTGGGCGACGCTCGTTCCGGCCATCGTGCTCATCGCCGTCAGTTCAACCTTTTTGGGTCTGTTCATTGCTGTGTCGGTCAGCGAGGTTTTCGAGGCTCAGACGTTCTCCAACTTCTTTCGCTTTCCGATGTTGTTCTTGTGCGGTTTGTTCTTCCCCATCGAGCAGTTGCCCGTCTGGCTTCGGCCGCTGAGCTATGCGCTGCC